>JANNCL010000078.1:0-21443 GCA_031386565.1 Candidatus Omnitrophota bacterium | reverse complement strand
CATGATATGGGGCAGTATTTACCGGAATTAGACAATGCGGCACCTGCCTGGATGAAGCGCCTGATCCGGCATTTATTGTCACGGACCCATGCGATCATCGTCATGGGAGAAAAAGTTAAGAAAGAATATGTGCCCTATTTTAACCCCGAACGCATCATGGTCGTTCCCGGCTGCGTGGAAGACACGGCCCATTTACCGACGGGTGAGATCAAAAAAGAGGGGAAGACCCAGGTAATGTATTTTTCGTACCTAAGCCAGACCAAAGGCATTTGGACGGCGCTGAAAGCCATGCCGTTGGTCATCGCCCAGGATCCCAATGTGTACTTTACTTTTGCCGGTCCGGTAGAATCCCCGGAGCTTAAGGATAAGATCTATCATTACGTCAAAGAACATGGGTTAGAGTTGTATTTTTCCTATGTTGGCTATGTGGAGGATGTGTTTAAACGCACCACTTATTTCCGCAGTTGTGATATTTTTATATTTCCGACCTTGCGCGATGTTTTTGGTTTGGTCCTCTTGCATGCGATGGCCGAATCCAGGCCGGTGATCGCCTCCGTTGAGGGGACGATCCCGGAGATCATCGCCGACGGTGTCAATGGCTGTCTTTTTGAGAAAGGCAATGAATACCAGCTGGCCCAGAAGATCATATTGTTGGCCAAAGATGATCGCAAGCGCCTGCAGATGGGCCATGCGAATCGACAGAAATATCTATCCACTTACGCGCCGCACGTTTACGGAAAGCAGATGATCGATGTTTTTAAAGGCCTTGGTTGATCTTTATTAGAGACATTCCTAATGGGATCTAGGATTGACAGTCGTGACAAGATGTGTAATACTTTGTGTAAGAAGGGGGTGTGCTATGGCGACAAACTTGGGGTTGGATGATCGTTTGATCAATGAGGCATTAAAGGCTGGGCATCATAAATCAAAGAAAGAGGCTGTCACGCAGGCCTTGCAGGCATATATTCAGTCTTTTCAACAGCGAGAGGCAGTCTCTTTTTTTGGCAAGATAAAATTTGATCCGGAATACGACTATAAAAAGGGCAGGAGCCGATGAAGGTATTGGTAGATACCTGTGTCTGGTCTAAAGTTTACCGCGCGGATGATCCGGACCTTGAGCTATCCAGATTGCTTAAGGATCTTATTTTTGACAGCCGTGCCGTGATCATAGGGCCGATCTTTCAAGAGATATTATCAGGGATCCGTGATAAAAAAGATTTCAAGATCATTGCGGAATTGCTTTCTAGATTTGATCAATTGAATTTGAACAATGAGATTTATATGAAGGCGGCGGAGTATTTCAATTTATGTAAGGGGCATGGGGTCAATGGCAAGCACGTGGATTTTCTAATATGCGCTGCTGCCAATCATTACCATTGCGCTATTCTGACGGTTGATGCAGATTTCAAAATGTTCGAGAAACATCTGCCCATTAAGATCTTTAAATAAAATATGCTGTTTGCTGAGAAGGAATATGAACCCCGTGTTTTTCAAGAATTGGCCTAACCTTTACTTCATCCTAGTCACCTTGGCATATTGCTTATGGCGTTGCGTCGTTTATTTACACAAAATTTAGGTCCCATTAGTCATTTGCCGACGTGGATGCTCATCATCGGTACGGTTGCTTTCTGGCTGGAGCTATACGTTTTTCGTTTGCCGGGCGGCCATACATCCTGCCTGTCGTGGTGTTTATGGGGTGCTTTGGCTGTCGTGGTATTAAAAAACTCGGGACACACTAACTTTTTTTATAATCTTTTCTCAAAAGTTAGTGTGTCCCAGGTTTTTCTTGGGGCATTGGCTTTGGTTTATCTGAGCATCGTTTTATTAGCCGCGCTTTTACCGCCGCACTTAGTTCAGGAATACGATGCGATCAACTATCACATCACCATTCCGCGTCAGCATTTGATCCTTCATGGGTTTGCGCATATTCCCTGGTCGGTGGCGGATCTATTCTTGCTGCCGCTGGATTATGCTTTAAGCCCTTTCTGGCTATCGACCGCTTTGCCCAATAAATTCCCGCAATTCATTTTTTTGCTGGGGAGCCTGGGGCTGGTCTTTAATATTGTTTATCTGATGGCCGGGAAAGATATCACTAAAGCAGCCGGTGCCACCGTCGCCTTCATGGCCTTACATATGACCGCCATTCAATCAGGGACCGCGATGCTGGATATGGTCATGTTGTATTGTGTGTTGGCTAGTATCCATAGTGTGTTGACCGGACGCTTTACCCTAGCGGCGGTCGAATGGGCTTTTTTCTTCTGGTCCAAATCATTCATTCCACCAATGATGATCGCGGTTGTCGGCAGTGTTCTGTTGGCGAGTGTGGTATTGAAACGATCAGGATTTACGTTCAGTGAAAGCTATGCCTTGATCTTTCGTCAGAGAAGGAGAATATTTCTAAGCTTTATCGCTGCATCCGTTATCATTGCGATGCCGTATATCGTTAAGTCCGTGTATTATTCCGGAGCACCGCTATACCCCTTTGGCGTCCATCAAGCATGGGCCGGTGTGCATTATGAACCAGTGCAATGGGCGGGGATCGTGCAGCGCACTCAGGAAAGCCTTGGCATGAAAGATGCTTATGGCCATGGGAGGGGAATAGGGGCGTTCATCAAACATTTCTGGCTAATCGCTGTTCCGGAAAAGGGGGTCAATAATGCTTTTGATTATCCCGTTGGATTAATCTATTTACTTGTCCTTGGTCCGTTTATCATATCGATAGTCCAAGCTTTTCGCTCGAAAAAGGTGTCGGTATTGTCATTATTTATTGTGTTATGGTGGGCCGCATGGTGGATGGGTTCCCAACAAACCCGTTTCCTGTTGATCCCGATGTGTCTGATGATCATTGTTGCCATCATTAACATGAAGGTACTAAGCCGTATTTTTATCGCTTTGGTCATCGCGGCCATGGTACTGGAGATCGTTTCTTTAACCAATGCCCATCGTCCGGATTGGGGTAGATCCGCATACTCCGTTTTACGCGACAAAGACAAGGTCCTCTTGCAGATGAGGCAGGATCAGCCTCTAGGAGAACCGATGGTCCTGGATTACCCGGACGTAGCCTTCGCTGCATTCCCGGTCATTGTCCGTAATAATAAGGACTCTATTTTCGTGTTTCCGCAGTAAATGTGCTTGTATAAAGAATCGTATTTATTATTTATTGATGATACCAAGAATTTAAACTAGAATCACCCTATGGGAATGCGAATTATAGATATTGCGCAGGAAGCGGGCGTTTCACTTATGACGGTGTCGCGTGCCATTAATCCACAAGAGCGGCGAAAGGTTTCTCCAGAAACACTTAAGATCATTGATGAAATTGTTAAACGTAGCGGCTTTAAACCCAACACCGCTGCGCGTCATTTAAGAAAATCTGCAACGAAAATTATTGGCATCATTTTTCCTTATTATCCTGGGGTTTTCTACAGCACCTATTACAGTCATATCTTATCGGGCATCGCAGATTATTTAGTCAACACAGAGTATCAATTCAAATTGATATTATTGAAAGAGCAGGATAGCTATTGGGATAATTATGATTTTAGTGCTGGTGAGAGGGTTGATGGTTTAATAGTAACGCATTGGACGCAAGTGTTCTCTAAGAAGTCTTATCTAGAAAAAATCGATATTCCATGTGTTGCCATCAATGATTTTGAGAAAGATCTCAAGATCGCTATTGTTTATGGTGACAACTATGGGGGCGGACAAGCAGCGGCAAAATATTTATTCGATAAAGGGCATAAGCATGTGGCTATATTCAACGGCCCAGCCTGGTCAAAGGACGCGCAGCAGCGGATAGATGGATTCCAAGATTTTTATAATAAAATAGGGATAAAGATTAAATCAGATTTGATTGTACGTGCAGATTTTTCACAACAGAAGGCGTACGAGTTGACTGCATTTTTAGTTCAAAAGAATCCTGAAATTACGGCAATTTTTTGCTGTAATGATGAAATGGCTTACGGGGCCATGCAAAAATTAAAGGAAATGAAGATCGATTGTCCAAAACAAGTTTCACTTATTGGTTTTGATAATAATCTCCACAGTGCATATGTACGGCCCTCATTGACGACGATCAATGTTCCGGTATATGATCTAGCTGTAGAGGCGGCGCGTAGCCTTATCGAACATCTTCAAAAACCAAAATCCAAGAATTTCATCTCTGTTTCCAAGATCCTTCCTACGCAACTCATTGAAAGAAAATCAGTTAGAGATTTAAAGTAAATATTTAGCGGATTGAAAGAATCTTGACTGTATCGTCATTGCGAGCCGCTGCAAGCGGCGTGGCAATCTCTTAAAGAATAACCTGGGTCGTTCTTGTTTAGATTGCCGCGTCGCTTCGCTCCTCGCAATGACGTCGTCAGTTATCTCTACACGCTAAACATCTACGATTTAAAGTAATATTGTTAATAATAATTGTCATCGTAACTTGACAAGAGGAGAATAATATAGCACACTTATGTTAACGTTAACATTTTAGCAAAAATTCATATCGTGATGATGGCTATTATGATGTTGGAGATCTGAAAATAAATGTCAAGAATGATCATTACGCGTCGCATGTCTAAAGCAATTCCATTCTTTCTGATAGGTGTCTTTATTAGTAGTATCTTTCATATATCAAAAGGACAATGTGACGAAGTGTTTATATCTAAAATACCATCTGCGGGGACGATGATCGGATTAAGTCCAGCATATGTGCCTGTAACGATGAAAGGCATGAAAATACATCCTGAAAATCCATTTCTATTTGATTTTATTCTGGAGACAGGCAAGTCTGGTCTTAAAGTCAGTAGTATTGAATTTAAAAGAGAATCTCAGAAACTAATTAAGTATTTCTTGGCATCTTTAACGATCAAGGAAGATGATTTATGGGTCAATCTGTCGCCTTATGAAAAGGATAAGATTATTCCAGATAAGCTAGGTAAAACCGAGCTCGGGAGGGATATGCTGTTGCAGGATTATATTCTCAAGCAGTTGACCGCATCACTTATCTACCCAGAGAAAGAATTGGGAAAATCTTTTTGGGAAAAAGTGTATGTTAAAGCCTATCAGCTATATGGCATAAAGGATATTTCAATTAATAATTTTAATAAAGTATGGATTGTGGCGGATAAAGCTAAAGTGCTTGAACGGAATGATGTGGTGTTTGTGGTTGGTTCACATCTAAAAGTCATATTGGAAGAAGATTATGTGGCAAGTCAAATACAAAGAGTTGTTCATCATGGAAATATGAGTGTTAAGGATGTTAAGGCCAGTATGGTTGCTTCTGAGGTTGTGCGTGAGTTGATTATTCCAGCAATTGAAAATGAAGTGAATCATGGGCAGAATTTTGCGCAATTACGGCAGATGTTCAATTGTATGATCATTGCAACATGGTACAAGATCGCATATAAAGAAGCGCTGCTTAATCGAGTGTATAGTAATAAGGGTAAAATAGGTGGGGTTTTGAACGCTGATCTAAACGTTAAAGATAAGATATACAAGCAATATATGAACGCCTATAAAAAGGGAGTGTTTAATTTTATAAAAGAAGATACAGATGTGTTTAGTAAACAGTTAGTGCTTAGAAAATATTTTTCTGGTGGCTTGGCTCCAAATTTTGGTATTCAAAAAGTTCTTGAACGTGTAACAATGCATTCACCAAGTGACGATATTATCAATGCTGGTAATTGGGTTATGGTGATGATTAATGTTGTAAGAGGATTAAATAATCTGACACTATTGAATAATAAAGACATGGCAATGCGAGTACACTCAGTCAATGACTTGGAATCTGCTGTGGTAGAAAAAAAGGTTAAATTAGGGCTTTCAGCTTTTGTATGGACAGTTAATGCTCAAAGATGTCAGAGCTATGTAATTGTAGATGAAGGACTTGAGAGTACTTTTCGGTTGGATCGGGAAACGAATACTCTTTACGGACAAGACGGGAAAGTTATTTCTTTTCAACAACAACGTTCTGTGGTTTCTTATGTTAAGAATCTAAAGAGGAGATTTGAAGAGCATCATTCCAATTTGGAGATTGTTGCGTTAACAAGCAATGAAAATATTTTTTATAATAAGTCAATAGTAACTGTTGTCAGAGACAAAAATGGGAAATATAGAGTCTATCGTAGTCTTCATGAGAATATAAATGCGGGACGTGATTATCCAATGTATGTTGTTTTTGCAGATGGAAAGGGGGCAATAGAGCCTTTTGTTAGATTTGAACTGGATTCTGATCCTCGATATGTGAAAGTGTTTATTAATGGAAAGTTAAGGGATGATATCCGTTGGGCAACCGGTATGCAGTTGATAATGAATGATGCTGAGTTCACTCCTCCAAATGCCAACAATCATTTGGCTTATTTCTTTGATGATCCAAAACATCTGTTTGTTATGCCTAAGATTGCAATTGCTGGATATATGAGCGGAGGGGTTTTTTTTATGGCAGATCAGATTGTGCGAGAACCAGAACGTATTAATAAGTATTTTACAAGTCCTAATATGCCACAAGAATTTAGTTTGTCATATTCTGAAATAAATACAAAGGGTAAAAAGCAAGTGTTTTGGATTCAACCTGATGTTGCTGAGGCGCTTCTTAAAAGCGTAGGATATGAGAAAAATGATTACTCGTTTCGAAGAGGAGAGAATGGTAAATATATTCTTTCTATTCGTTTGAAAGAAAATGGCTATCCATTCCATATTATCGCTGAGACCAAGGATCATAAAATTAAGGAAATAGTTATGCGTGGTGAGAGTGGAGGTTATGGTGCTAGTGGTGCAACAATAAGAGAAGTTGTGCGGTGGTTAAAAAAAGAAGTTGTTTTAAGAGCGGGCATCATTGATCAAGGACTAACGGTACAGATGACCATTGGCAAGAAAACGTTTGTACGGCAGATATTGGAACCCAATAAAGATGAACAGAGAGCTAGTTCGATTATTGTTTACACAATGCCTAGGAATATAACTCTTGATAATGCAATGTTAAAAATAGAGAACCTAAATAAAACCAATTTTTCGCCGGGTGGTATTAACTTAACTGCAAATCATTTGGGGCTGGATGTTTCCCAAGAAGGCAAAGGTGTTGCAATGAGGCTTGATCCAGCTATGGTCGCGAAATTCCAAAATGGTGATTTCTTTGGTGTTGAAGGAGTTATAATAAGGATTGTATCAATTCATTCTCTTCAATCCTTCCTACGCAACTCATTGAAATAAGATTAGTTAGAGATTTAAAGTAAAATTTAGTTAAATTTATTTGTTTTGTGTAAAGAAAAATAGACAGACAGAAGTGATTTAGAATCAATTTTTGTTTTTCCGGAATAAATATTTTAAGAGTTGGATGAGATGTTTGTAAATACCATACTTACAATAAGATACATCTTGTATATGTGGCGGAGTTAGTGGGTGAAGTAGGGGAGTACTAGGGAGTACTCAATTTGCATTTTCCTTATATATAGTACATACTTTAGATAATGCGCCATATTTTAATTTACATTTTGATCATTTTATTCAC
Organism: Candidatus Omnitrophota bacterium; assembly: GCA_031386565.1. Lineage (GTDB taxonomy): Bacteria > Omnitrophota > Gorgyraeia > Zapsychrales > Fredricksoniimonadaceae > JACQQW01. The sequence goes on along the minus strand of JANNCL010000078.1, from coordinate 13,948 downwards.
ATGGGGAAACCTGTGTCCAAATGCTGTAAAAGCAGGGGAGATTGTCTTACCTGTGCCTGGGACCATGGTGCATTTAAGCTCATCGTTGAACCCACCGATCTTAAAAGGCATCAAAGTCCATCCCGACAATCCGTTTCGTTTCGAGTTCGTTTTGTCGCAAGGTGATAAAAAATCTACCGTAGGGGCGGATCGTGATCCGCCCTTTTTAAAAGATGAATCCACCAAGTTAATCAAATATTTCCTAGCCGCATTAACCACCCCTGAAAAAGACATGTGGGTCAACTTAAGCCCGTATGAAAAAGACCGCATTGTGCCGGAGAGTTTTGGACAGACCGCAATGGGACGGGATCTTTTAGCACAGGATTATTTATTAAAGCAGATCACGGCGAGTTTAGTATATCCGGAAGGTGATATCGGTAAACAATTTTGGAAACGGGTGTATGAGATCTCCGGCAACAAAAATGTCCCAGTAAATACGTTTAATAAGGTATGGATCGTCCCAAATACAGCCGTGGTCTATGAAAATACAAAAGCAGGGACCGCGTATGTTGTTGAAGCCAGTTTAAAGGTGATGACAGAACAAGATTATTTAGCGAATGATCTCAACCGCCGCCGACCAGGGGACATGATGCTGACCCCGCAGGGGGAAGCTTCGTGTCCCCAAGCCGGCTGCCAAGCGAATAAACGATCGACATCGCAAGCACCCCAGGGAAACCCCCAAACGCAGACCCAAACGTCCCAGATCATCAAAGACATCGTCATCCCCCAATTAACCAAAGAAGTAAACGTTGGTGCCAATTTCGCTCAGTTGCGGCAAGTCTATAACAGCCTGATCTTAGCCGCATGGTACAAGAAAAAAATTAAAGACAGTATTTTGTCAAAAGTTTATGCCGACAGGAATAAAGTCAAGGGTACGGAATATCAGGATACAACCGATGCCAAAGCTATTTATGAAAGGTATCTGCAGGCTTTTAAGAAAGGTGCGTATAACTATATCAAAGAAGAGCAAGACCCGGTGAATCAACAGCTGATTCCTAGGAAATATTTTTCTGGAGGGGTTGGTATGAGGGCGGCTGAGTTAGATACGGCGATGATTACAGTGCATAAATTGTCGGATATACAAGGAAGTCTTTTCCAGGATTTTAAAAAAGGAATTCGTCTGGTAAATCTTCGAGTTCAATTAACTAAATGGGGAGAAGTGGTAAAAGAAAATTTTATAAAAGCTGGTTTGGCTACAGTGCCTGTAGTGCATTATCTGGGTGTGCCAAGCAGAGGTCTTTCACTTTTACCTGAAAGTTATAAATCGGATATTCAATCAATTTTATCTATGTGTGATCCTAAGGATCTTGAGGGTTTGAAAATTACCATTATGCCAGCATGGCATCCAATGGCACTTATTCCGATGTTTAAGGCGACACATGGTTTTCAATACTCAAATGGGATTGTTTTGGTGGCTTCTTTTAACAGGCAGGATTTTAGAAGACTGTTTTTGCATGAGTTAACACACTGGATAGTAAGAAATAAGCCTTATGTAAAGATGGCAATGTCATCTGATATCTTTGATAATGGTAAGGTTGTTGATGGTGCAAAGATACCAGGTTATTTATCGGGCACAAATGACGATGAATATGTTGCAGAACTTGTTGTATACGCAGCTTTAAACCCTAATAATGATGGAGTTATTCTCGAACGGCAAAGAGAGCTGATTAACAGGAATATAATAAATCTCAATGGTTTAAAGCTTCAAGAAGTGAAAAAAAAGAGTGTTGAGGTATCATCAAGTTCTATTTTAGTTGGTTCTGTTTTTGTCCACGCGGTTGCTCTCTCTATTATGGCACACACACCTTATTCAACACCGTTACTTGCTTATGGGTTATTTGCCGCCATCGTTTCATTGGTAAGCGCTTTTGGTAGTAAATTAGAACAGGTGACTGTGAATACCAAGGCAAGGGTAATAGTGGATGCTATGAAGAAACAGATTAAATATGGTTTGTGGATAGGATCATTGTCTTTAATGACGATAGGAATGGCTGCATATTCAATTCCTGAGACTTTGATGCAATTTAAGAAAGTTCATAAGCAGGGACCTGTTGCTAATAACAAAACATATTTAAACATTTTAAAACAAAGAGAGTACGAAGTGTTAACAGTAAGGATTTTGGGAGTTGATTCTGATAAAAAACCTCGCGATGGATATAATTATGTGGATTCTAACAAGTTAGGCAGAGTTCCAGTCATTAACGACCTTCCGGAGCAAGGTGCGGGCTTATTAAATCCGATAGCTTCCATTTATACATATTTTGGTAGGCCTTGGACCCCTGAACAAATTGCGCAGAATTGGGGAGAATATAATCAATTAAATAAATTGTCAGCTGTCAGTGAAAACAATGTTCAAAGACTTCCAAGCAAAATAGTATCAATGTTAGCAAAAGAAATAAAAGATGGTGCAGTAATTGATGGTTTTGTTGTTAAAAGGTTGCCGGAAGTATATCCAGGGGATACTCCAAATATTCTTGAAGGTGCCTTGAGAAAAGGACATCCTGTTCTCAGGGTGAAACGAGATAGGTTTTTTCCAAATGAGGCAAATACTGACCCAAGATTTGATGGAACAGAATCTACTGCGCTTATAATAGAAATAAGTAGAACTGAGGGGACAAGTGATTACTATTATAAAAATAATAAGAAGTACAGGATAATGTCGGTGCAGCCGTTTAAGATGCCGTATACAAGAAAAGATGTTAGTTTGCCTTCTGAGAAAATTCCAAGTGGCGGTTTTGTTTTTTATGAAATATATCCACTTAAGCCTAAAGATAAAGCAATGGCGAATAATCCCAGGTTATCTGAGAAGGTAAGAAATAACGTGGATAAATTAACCATAGATAAAGATCTTGGTGGTATAGACCTTAATACTATAAGTCGTGAATTACGGACAGATAGCAAAGGTGGTCAGATAGTTTTTGATTTGGATCCGGCTATGCTTAAAAAATTACAACAAATTCCAGGTTTTACGCCCAATATCATTAGTTACGCTCCCATTGAAGATATATACGGCTATTTGAGTAATACATTTTAGTACTAGTAATTAATGTGTGTTCAAAGCTTAGGTGAATCAGGGCAGGGATAAAGAATCCTTGCAAAATTCCGGGACTTGGTTTAATATATGGCCTTCTAAAGTTAAGGAGATTACGATCATGAAAGCAACAATTCACCCCAATTATGAAATTGCCACCATTACTTGCGCCTGCGGGAATGTGGTTCACACGCGTGCCACTAAAAAGGCGATCCGTGTGGAGATCTGTTCACAATGCCATCCGTTCTTCACGGGTTCTAAAAAGCTAGTGGATACGGCTGGACGCATTGAACGTTTCAATAAACGTTATGCTAAAGGCAAATGATCTCGCCAAGCTTAAAGCAAGTGAAGAACGCTTCTTAGAGCTTGAGAAATTAATGGCGGATGAAACGATCGCCGCCGATCAATCAAAGTACGGCAAACTCGCCAAAGAGTTTTCCGTACTTTCTGATTTAATGGCGCAGTTCCATGCGTATCAGAAGCTCCAGCATCAGTCCGTAGAACTACAAGATCTCTTAAAAGCAAAATCCGACCCAGATCTAAAAGAATTAGCGGAAAGCGAGCTTAAGGATTTAGCCCCGCAGATCGTTGATCTAGCCCAGGAATTGACCGATCATTTTGATCCGAGCAAGAATGAACCCGATAAGGATATTATTTTTGAAATTCGTGCCGGGACAGGCGGATTGGAAGCGAGTTTATTCGCCATGGATCTCTATCGCATGTACACCAAGTATGCGGATAGAAAAGGCTGGAAGCTGGAATTGATGTCATTAGCCGATACAGAGGCGGGCGGTTTAAAAGAAGTTGTTTTTTCATTAAGCGGTAAAGAGTGTTCCAAGCGCTTAAAGTGGGAAAGCGGTGCGCATCGCGTGCAGCGTGTGCCGACGACCGAAGCGTCCGGTCGTATCCATACCTCCGCGGTGACCGTGGCGGTGATGTTCGAGCCGGAGGAGATCGATATCGAGATCCGTCCTCAAGATCTGAAGATCGATGTTTACCGTTCTTCGGGCCCAGGCGGGCAAAGTGTTAATACCACTGATTCTGCCGTACGCATCACGCATTTACCGACCAATGTGGTGGTCGTCTGCCAGGATGAACGTTCCCAATTAAAGAACCGTGCCAAGGCCATGCGTATTTTACGCGCCAGGATATTGGACCGCATGCAGCAGGAATCTTACGCGAAAGAAGCGGCGCTGCGTAAATCACAAGTAGGTTCCGGGGACCGCAGCGAAAAGATCCGCACCTACAATTTTCCTGACCGCCGGGTGACCGACCATCGCATCGGTTTTACCAGCCATCAATTAGAAGCCATCCTTAACGGTGACATGGATGAGTTGACCGATGCGCTCATGCACGCGGAGAGGGAACTTAAAGAATCAACGTAATGTTCTAAGATGTTGTATTAAACTTAAGGTGATGGTATACTTCTCTTGTAGTACGAAAATATGATCGATAGGAGAAACGTATGACAACTGTCACTATATCGCCCAAATTCCAAGTCGTAATACCTTCTGCGATCCGAAAAGTATTTGCTATTCGTGCCGGACAGAAAATGTTAATGATCCCGTTTGAGGGAAGGATCGAGCTTATTCCCGATCGTTCGATCAAAGAAATGAGGGGGTGTGCTCAGGGGATCACGCCGTTTACAGAACGTGAGGAAAAGGATCGGATATGAATTTGGTTGATTCATCCGGATGGATCGCTTATTTTTCGAATAATAAAAATGCTTCATTCTTCGCGAAACCTCTCGAAGATGCTAGGCGTTTGGTTATTCCGGCTGTTTGTTTTTATGAGGTATTCAAGAAATTATTGATGGAAAAAGATCAGGAACTAGCCTTGCAAGCGGTCGGGGTGATGCAAAAGGGTTTGGTGGTGGATCTGACTCCCAGTTTGTCGATGGAGGCCGCAAAGATCAGCTGTGCGCATAAATTGGCGATGGCAGACAGTATCATCCTGGCAACAGCTAGGGCGCACAAGGCTGTTTTGTGGACACAAGATGCACATTTTAAGGCCTTCCCGAACGTTAAATACGTTGAAGTGTAATCATGACCGAAGACGAGATCATTTTAACTCATATCCTCAAGTGTACCCGGGCAGACCTGATCTTAAAGAAACAAAAGCTCGACCCATCTCAAGAACGTCAATATAAAGAGTACCGCTCCCGCCGAGCGAAGGGTGAACCTTTGCAGTATATCCTGGGTTCCTGGGATTTTTATGGCCTGGAGTTCAATGTCTCCCCGGGGGTGCTTATCCCACGGCCGGAGACGGAGGGCTTGGTCGATGCGGCGCTCAAGAATTTTAAGGGCGTGGATATTTTAGACCTTGGTACGGGTTCGGGTAATATTGCGATCACCATGGCGAAATTATTGCCGTATGTGCAAGTGACAACCGTTGACACTTCTCTCGATGCGATCGAGGTGGCGATCAATAATGCTCAAATACACGGGGTGGAAAGCCGGGTCGAGTTCGTGCATGCGGATATGCGGGATTTTCTTGTATCCCATGAAAAACGTTATGACATGGTCATTTCCAATCCGCCCTATATCCCAAGCCCACAGATGAGCCATTTGCCTTTGGACGTACAGCAGGAACCATCTATTGCCCTTGACGGAGGGGAAGACGGCCTGGATTTTTATAGGCTTATCATAAAGACAAGTCCTTACTTGATAACACGTGGCGGATATCTTATCATGGAGTTTGGTGACGGTCAGGCTGAGGCGATCAAGGATTTGGCCAGGGCCCAGCCGTTATTTTCCCATCGTGAAATTTTTAAAGATCTGGCCGGGAAAGACCGGATTATTCTATTGTCTACAAGGAGTGTTTGATCCATGGAAAAATTTGTTATTGAAGGCGGGCGTAAATTAAGCGGTGAGATCAAGGTCAGCGGTTCCAAGAATGCGACCCTGCCGATCTTAGCGGCGACGATCTTAACGGACGGGGTGTGCGAGATCCGCAATGTCCCAAAATTGCGCGATACCTTGACCATGTGCAAATTATTACGCTCATTGGGTAAGACCGTTGAGATCAGCGGTAATAAGGTGACGATATCCGGCGCGGTCAATAATCATGAAGCGGATTATAAGCTGGTTTCCACCATGCGCGGTTCATTTTGCGTGTTAGGGCCATTGCTTGGCAAATTAAACAAAGCCACCGTTTCTATGCCTGGCGGCTGCGTTATCGGCGTGCGTCCCATCGATCTGCATATGAAGGGGATCATGGCCTTAGGGGTTAAAGCGGATTTTGAAGCGGGTAATGTCATTGCGCATACTAAAGGTCTTAAGGGTGCGCAAATGTATTTGGGCGGCACGTTCGGTTCATCGGTGTTGGCCACGGCGAATGTGATGATGGCGGCAGCGTTAGCGCACGGAGAAACGATCATTGAATGTGCGGCGTGTGAACCGGAAATTGAAGATCTGGGACATTTTTTGAGTGAAATGGGCGCAAAGATCCAGGGTGCGGGGACACCGCGCATTGTGATCAACGGGGTCAGGAAGCTTAACGGGATCAGCTATAAAATGGGGTCGGACCGTATCGAAGCAGGGACTTTTCTGTTGATGGCAGCGGCGGCCAAGAGTGATATACTTGTCAAGGATGCCAATTATAACCATTTATTAGCGTTGATCGATAAATTAGAACATATCGGCGCGCAGGTCAAGCGTGTGGGTGCGCATGATATTCGCGTGGTGTGTAAAAAAATACTCAAGCCCGCGAACATCGTCACCCATCCTCATCCGGGTTTCCCGACGGACTTGCAGGCGCAATACATGGCCTTGATGGCGATCACCCCGGGGGTCAGCATCATCACCGACCGGGTGTTCCCCGACAGGTTCATGCATATTGCCGAGCTTAACCGCATGGGCGCGCAGATCCGCCGTGATACGGGCATTGCGATCGTAGAGGGTGTGAAGCAGCTCTTTGGAGCGCCGGTGATGGCTTCTGACTTACGTGCGTCGGCGGCCTTGGTCATGGCAGGGTTGGTTGCCAAAGGGACGACCGAGATCCACCGCATCTATCATTTAGACCGCGGGTATGAAAGCTTAGACCAGAAATTGATACAGATCGGGGCCAAGGTGTCCCGCGAGAAGGAATAGCATGATCCTGATGATCGATAATTATGATTCATTCACCTATAACCTCGTGCAATATTTTGGTGAGTTAAAAGCGGAGATGAAGGTCATTCGTAATGATGATTTGACCTTGTCCCAGATCATTGCGTTAAAGCCAAAAAGGATAGTGATTTCCCCGGGACCGGGCCGTCCGGAAGATGCAGGCGTGTCGGTTGAGATCATTAAAAGATTATCCGGTAAGATCCCTATTTTAGGGGTGTGCTTAGGCCATCAGGCCATTGGTTACGCATTCGGTGGGAAGATCATTAATGCTAAAAAATTGATGCACGGCAAGACCTCCAAGATCGAGCATAGCGGTACAGATATTTTTAAAGGTTTGCCTCATCCTTTTGATGCCACCCGATATCATTCGCTGGTCATTGACCGCAAGACCATTCCGGATTTTTTAAAGATCACTGCCTGGACAACCGATGATAAAGAGATCATGGGCGTTGCTCATAAAACACTGCCTTTATGGGGTGTGCAGTTCCATCCGGAATCCATTTTAACGGTGCACGGCAAAGACATCCTCTCTAATTTTTTAAGGTTATGATGCGCGACTATATTCAGAAAATCCAACATGGGTCGAATTTAAACCATGCGGAAATCACATTGTGCCTGGAAATGATCATGTCCGGGCATGCGGATCTGGCTGATGTAAAAGAATTTTTATTAGCGCTTAATGCTAAGGGTCCGACGGTGGAAGAGATCACTGCCGCGGCGTTGATCATGCGGCGTTATGTCATCCCGGTCAAGACCAAGCATGGGGTGGTATTGGATACTTGCGGCACCGGCGGGGATAATGGCAATACGTTCAATATTTCAACAGTTGCGGCCATTGTGATCGCCGCATGCGGGGTAGTGGTGGCCAAGCATGGTAATCGTTCCAGTTCCAGCCGTTGCGGCAGCGCGGATGTCCTAGAAGAATTGGGCGTGAATTTGCAGATCGAAGAACGCCGTTTGAATCAATGTTTGGATGAGGTCGGACTGGCTTTTCTTTTTGCCCAGCGCCTGCATCCGGCCATGAAGAATGTGGCGGGGGTACGTAAGGAACTTGGGGTAAAGACCATTTTTAATATTTTAGGACCCTTGACCAATCCGGCCCAGGCTTCACATCAAGTGATGGGGGTTTATAGCCGGGAATTGACCGCGCCCATCGCGCAAGTGTTAAAGAATTTAGGGTTAAAGCGCGCTTTGGTTGTTCATGGCAGCGACGGTCTGGATGAGATCACGACCACCGGAAAAACTTTTGTCAGTGAGTATAACGGCAAAGAGATCATCTCCTATGACCTGGATCCCCAGGAGCTGGACATACCATTGGCGAAAAAGGAAGACTATGCCGGAGGGGATGCGATAATCAATGCCCGGATCACGTTGGACATTTTAAAAGGTGAAACGGGGCCGAAGCGCGATATAGTGCTAGTGAATGCGGCCTATGCGCTATATACCGCGGCGGCAGTGGATAGTTTGGGAGCGGCACTACGCATGGCGGAGCATGCCATTGATTCAGGCAGGGCGCTCGCAAAATTGGAAGAATTAAGGGAGTTCACCCGTCGTGGCTGAGGACTTTTTAAACCAGATCTATAGAGAGAAAATGGCGCTGTTAAAGACAAAAGATGCGTATTATCGTAATTTAAGAAAGAACATGGCGCCTAAAGACATCAAGAATTATGGTGTTTTTAAAAAAGCAGTATCAAAAAAAGGGCGGATCAATCTTATCGCTGAAGTCAAGAAAGCCTCGCCGTCGGTCGGACTGATCCGGGAAGATTTCGATGCGCTGAAGATCGCCAAGATATATGCGGATAATCATGCCGCGGCGATATCGGTATTGACGGAAGAGCATTATTTTTTAGGCAAAGTCGGTTATTTAAGAAAGATCAGCGATGAATTCAATGTCCCGACGCTCATGAAGGATTTTATCATCCATGAGTATCAGATCTTTGAAGGGGCTTTTTGCGGTGCATCCGCGGTGCTGTTGATCGTGGCCATGCTGGAAGACAATCAAATGCGGGATTTGATGGCAGCGGCGGATAGTCTGGGGTTGGATTGTCTGGTGGAAGCGCATGATGAAAAAGATGTGGAACGGGCGGTTAAGGCTAATGCGCAGATCATCGGTGTTAATAACCGTAATTTGCATACGCTGGCAGTCGATATCAAGAATTGCTTGCGGATGATCCCGTATATTCCGGCCACAACCATCATTGTCGCGGAAAGTGGTTTAAAGACACATGAGGACGTACAACGCGTGCATGCCGCTGGGGCTAATGCCGTGCTAATTGGAGAAACATTCATGCGCGCCGGCGACATTGGCGCCAAGATAAAGGATGTGATGTATGGTTCGAGTTAAAGTATGCGGTCTGACCAATGAGTTAGATGCCGGGCGCGCCGCTAAGTTTGGCGCATCAGCGCTTGGTTTTATTTTTTATAAGGAAAGTCCGCGTTTTGTATCGCCTTTCAAGGCGCGTAAGATCATTGAGACCATCCCGCCGTTCATAACAACGGTCGGGGTTTTTGTGGATCAGCCCTTCGGCGCGGTCAAGGATATCATTGAACATTGCGGGTTAGGTGTGGTGCAATTGCATGGGAGTGAAGATCCCCATTTCTGCCAACGCATCCGCCGTTCGAAAACAAAGGTCATTAAAGTTATTCGCGTCGGTGACAGCATTAATATCAGCGCGCTTAAGGAATATAAGGTCGACGCTTTCCTGTTTGACACGGCTGACGACACTCTTCACGGGGGAACAGGGAAAACTTTTAACTGGAAACTGCTGATGGAAGTGAAATCTCTCAATATTCCGATCATTCTCTCAGGCGGTCTGAACAATCAGAATGTGATCGAACCGGTCAATGAGCTCAAGCCCTATGCCGTGGATGTCAATAGCACGATCGAGGAAACGGTGGGCAAAAAGGATCCTAAGAAGATGAAAGAATTCATTGATGTGGTCACCTATGTTTCGGGCCCTAGCGTAAAGGAATCATGAATTATTTAACATCCGTTGAAGTCGGGAAGATCGTGCATGTGGCTGCCTATCAGATCCGCTTATTTTTAGGTACGGCCAATGCCGCTGATTTTTCTGGCGACTGCAAAGCATCGATCCTTGCCTTCCATCAGGACCCGAATGATTTTTCTGACGAGATCTTGCTGGAAAAAGGCGCTCACGTCGAGGATGCTCATCGTTATCCGGTAAGGATAGAATTACGCGGCATTAATCCAAAGGGAGCGGCACAGGTCGTCGCTAAGGGTATTTGGGGACCCGCGCGTAAAAAAGCATTAACTGTGCTTCGTCGGGAATTAGCGCATACCAGCCGCCCGCTGGCGCTGCGCATCGCGGGTTCTTCTTCGTTTGAATTTAACCGCGCGGGTGTGGATAAAAGCCTGCCGATCCATTTTTTGAGGACCTGTTGGAAAGATGTGCTCGATCAGATGCAGTACAAACCTGGACGTTTCATTGACAGTTATAAGAGCCGTATCGTGATCGCGGCGGATGGGGATGGTACGATCTATGACGGCCCCAAAACCACGCATTTACCTTTGTTGCAAGAGAGTCCTGTCTTTGTGCCGGTGATGAAATATCTGCAGGCGGGCGGTATTTTTATGCTCGTTTCCGGGAATGACCTTGGCCGCAGCTTTAAGCGTTTGATCGCAGGGATACCGCCGGAATATCATTGTCGTTTATTGATCGCGGCGAATGGGGGCGCGGACCTGGCTTGTGTGGGTGAAGGGGAGAAGCCGCAGCTGATCAAAGGCTATGAAACAAAGGCGCTCAAGTACATCGAACATGATTATCAGCAGCCGCTGCTTGATATCATTTATATCGGAGATGATGGCTCGCCGGACGGCAATGACCGCGCGGCTTTCGAAGCGGTGGGCTCCAACCGCAGCTTTCTGGTCTCTAGTTTACAAGACACTCAAATGTTATTAGAAAAGTGGATGCATGAGCGAAAAATTGATATTGCCTAAGACAGAAGCCCCGGCGATGTTTGATGCCATCGCGGCGCGCTATGACCTTTTGAATCGGCTGCTGTCGCTGGGGATGGATATTGCGTGGCGTGACCGTTTAAAAGAATTCATTCCTTCCGGTGTGGATCTTAGATTGTTGGACTTAGCTAGCGGCACGGCAGATGTGATCATCACGCTGGTGCGGGGCAATGATCGCGTTCAGGAAGCCATCGGCATAGACCCGGCCGTTAAAATGCTTGATATAGGCCGTGGAAAAGTCGACCGCCTGGGATTATCATCCAGGATCCGCCTCGAAGAAGGAGATGCACAGCATTTAAATGCCGTGGACAATAGTTTTGATGTGGTGACCATCGCCTTTGGCATACGCAATGTGCCAGACATGCGTTTGGGCCTGCTAGAAATGTACCGGGTCACTAAAAAGGGTGGGCGTGTTATTATTTTAGAATTTTCAAAGCCTTCTAATCCTATCCTGTCGGCGGGGCATTGGTTTTATTTAAATACTTTTGTTCCTTTAGTTGGATTTTTATTCTCAGGCAACATTAAAGCGTATCAATATTTATCACAGACCATACAATCTTTCCCTTATGGGGACAGGTTTTGCCGGATATTGGAACAATTCGGGTTTACAGACGTGAAAGCATATCCTTTGCTTGGCGGAGTGGCCACCATCTATGTCGCAAACAAGTAATTCAGTTCTTGCCTTTGAGCAAGCCAGGGTTTTAATGGCACAGGCCATCACAGCCTATAAACCTTCTCGTAAGATCGTGCGTTTTGAATTTTTGATCACTCCGATCGATCAGATCCGCTGGCTTGCGGCCCAGAATGCGGTCGTGAAGATCTATGGCGCCAACCACGAGGATACGGCGTGCATTGCAGGCATAGGGGAGGCTGTATCGCTTAGGGCTAAGGGGTCGGTCCGTTATAGAGCAGTTTTTCAAAAATTACGCAGTACTTTAGATCCGCAGTACCCTTATCTGCAATGGTATGGTGGTTTTGGTTTTGATCCTAAAGTTCAGGATAAAGCATGGTCTCATTTTGGTTCCTGCCGATTCGTTATTCCCAGGTTTGAATTAGCGCGTGATAAATCCCGGATGATCTTTTGTTGTAATCTTAAGGGCAAGGTTAATAAGCAAGAAATATTAAGTGAGTTGCGGGCCCTTAAGGTCGACGGACAATACCCAGCACAGCGTTCTAAGATTGTAAAACGTTTGGACCATCCCGATGAAAAAAGATGGGCACGATCAGTTGGGGCTGTCCTGGCCAATATACAGGAAAAGACATTACAAAAAGTGGTGTTGGCGAGAAAAACAGATTTTCTGCTAAACACGGCTGTTGATCCCTGGGCGATGCTGCATCAGCTTAAAAAGGTTACGCCTAACAGCTATCATTTTGCTTTTTCCTTTGACGGGGTTACTTTCTTAGGGGCTTCACCCGAGAGCTTATTTAAGCGTACGGGCCGTAAGCTTAGTTCGGAAGCTTTGGCTGGAACAAAACCTGCGCGCACCTCACCGTCGGTGTTGCTTGATTCCAAGAAAGATCAGCATGAACATCACATTGTTGTGGATGCGATCCGTAATTCATTGGGGCCATTATGCCGGCATTTAAAAGTCGGTGTAAAACCGGACATCAAGGCCTTGTCCAACGGCATACACCTGCACACCCATATTGAAGGTGAGCTGAACGTTGGGGTTGCTGATGAAGATGTTTTAGCGGCATTGCATCCCACTCCGGCGCTCGGCGGCATGCCCAGGGTCAAAGGATTGCAGGCCATTCGAAAACTGGAACCGTTTAATCGCGGCTGGTACGGGGGGCCTTTGGGCTATGTGGGTCTGGATTGGGCGGAATTTGTCGTGGGCATACGTTCCGGTCTGGTCCAAGGTAAGAAATTATCTGTTTTTGCCGGTGCCGGTATTGTTGAAGGTTCAACACCACTGGATGAATGGGCCGAAGTTGAGAACAAGATCAGTAATTTCCTAAAGATCGCCTCCTAAAATATTTTCAATATCCTGCCCTGCCAAATGCTATACTTTCCCTATGTTCCCCGTTGGTAGATCCACTGCAGCCTTAGCTGTTTTATCCTTGTTCGTGTTCCATGCGACAGGGGTGCTGCCTTCTAAGGTGTACGCTTATGATCTGGTTTTACCCGGGGCGGTGATGGCGGCCGGTATCGATCCTATGCAGCCTGCCGTGCTCTTAAAAGGGGTCACCCTTGATCCTAAAGATCCATTCCAAATAAATTTTATTATTGATCCGGGTAGGCAAAAGCTTTCTGATGCGGATAAACGGGCGCAATACGGACGTTTGATCAAATATTTCCTGGCATCCATGACCATTCCCAATAAAGACATGTGGGTCAATCTTTCACCATATGAGAAAAATCGCATCATCACCGATAATTTCGGCCAGACCTTGATGGGCCGTGACTTATTAGCTCAGGATTATATCCTAAAACAGATCACCGCCGGAATGATCTACCCGCAAAAAGATCTGGGAAAGAAATTCTGGGAACGTATTTACAGTGCATCCGCAAAACGGTTCGGCTCAACTAATATTCCGGTCAATGCTTTCAACAAAGTCTGGATCGTCCCTGATCAAGCAGAAGTCTACGAAAAAAACGGCACCGCCTTGATCACGTCCAATCATTTGAAAGTCATGTTAGAAGCAGATTATGTAGCCATTGATCACAACCGTAGCCAACCTGGGGACATGATGCTGACCCCGCAGGGGGAAGCTTCGTGTCCCCAAGCCGGTTGCCAAGCGAACCAACGACCGAATGTGAAAGCGACCCAGGGCAACAACCGAACGCCTAGC
>JANNCL010000041.1:0-2992 GCA_031386565.1 Candidatus Omnitrophota bacterium | reverse complement strand
CTATTTTTCTTATCGACAGGTGTAAAAAGAGCCGGCACCGCGGTGACAGATTCAGCGGTTCCAAGAACAAGAAAACCTTTTGGTTTGAGAGCATAGTGCAGCATCGACAACGCTTTATTCTGCAAGAATGTATCTAAATAGATAAGGAGATTGCGGCAGCTTCCAATGTCCATATTGGAGAATGGAGGATCATTTGTTACGTCATGTTTTGCAAATATACAAAGGTCGCGTATATACTTGACGATCTTATAACCTGTTGCTGTTTTGGTAAAAAAGCGCTGTAGCCGTACAGCTGAGACCTTTGCCACAATATCTTCAGAGTATACTCCAGCACGGGCCTTTTGGATCATTGCTTCACTTAAGTCTGTGCCGAAGATCTGGACGTAGGGCTTCATCTTTTTGCTTGCCAAAAACTCATAGAGAGATATGGCAATTGAATAGACTTCCTCACCTGATGAACATGCAGGCACCCAGACCCTGATAGGTTCTTTGGCCGAATAATTCTTTGCCACATAAGGAAAAACTATTTTTCCAAGCGTTGTAAATACCTTGGGATCGCGGAAGAAAGCAGTAACGGATATCAAAAGATTCTTGAGTAAGACATTTACTTCAGAAGGATCTTTCTTTAGATAGCTGTAATAATCCGTATAGTTTTTGATGGCATGAAAAGACATCCGCAGGGCAATGCGGCGCTCAATAGTATTTTGTTTATAGTGAGTAAAATCAATCCCTGCATGATCCTGCAATAAACCAAGAATCCGAGCCAGCCCGTTTTCTGCGGTGGCATGATTACGAGCCTGCTTCAAAGTTTTTTTATACCCCTCTGCGCCCATGGATACCAGTTTCCGAGCGATCCCTATTGGTTCCAAGACAAAATCCACTAAACCACTATCAATAGCGCTTCCAGGCATCCCAAAATAGGCCGCCGTCTTTTCATCTTGCGCGAATATGATACCACCCTTAGCACTAATCTCTTTGGCACCAAGTGTCCCATCCGAACCTGTTCCCGAAAGTATAACGCCGATCGCCTTTTCCTTTTCTTCATCCGCCAGTGAAGCCATAAAGAAATCTACGGGCAAATATTTGCCATCCTTACGCTTGACGCGAGCGGTGATCTTTAATTTTCTACGTAAAATAGTCATTCGGGTGTTTGGCGGGATAACGTAAACGTGTCCAGACTCTATTTTTGTGTTGTTCTTTGCTTCACAAATAGCTAACTGTGTTTCTCTCCCAATGATCTCGGATAATGCGCTCTTATGCAGAGGCTCCAAATGCAAGATCAGCACAAACGCCATATCAATATTTTTTGGTAATGCTTTGAATAGCGATATCAACGCCTCTAATCCACCCGCAGATGCGCCGACACAAGCGATGGGAAATGAATGACTGTTAACAAGATTGGTCTTGCGGTTGTTAGACATGCAGCTGTATTATTGCGACACAACACTCTATCTGTCAAGAAAATTACTTCGTGATTATCTTTTTTAATTCGGCTGGGATTTTTTCGGGTGGTAGAACGAAATCAATATAGCCTGAAGCCTGAGCACTAAGGGGCATGCCGTCAATTTCGGCAGACATGTCCTGAACAAAGATTGTTCCTCCCTTTTCTTTGATATGCCTGCACCCTTCAGTCCCGTCGCTACCATACCCAGAGAAGATAATGCCGATCGCACGCGCGCCCATCGCCTCTGTTAAAGAAATCAAAAAGAAATCTACCTGTTTGCTCTTCATCGTGCGCGGGGAGACGACGTTGAAGGTATAGCTCTCCATTCGAAGATCCGCGTTCGGAGGATTCACATAGACGTGATTCGCCCGGATCGGCATCGCCGCTAAAGCCACCATTACTGGCATTTTCGTGTGACGCGACAAGATTTGAGCTAAATGACTACTAGCGGTAGGATTCATATGAGAAACAATGACAAAGGCCATCCCTGTATTAGATGGCAGGGCATCCAAGAACGCTGTATATGCCCCAAGAGCTCCAGCTGAACCGCCAATGCCGACAATGAAGTCAGGATCTAACATTCCCCCCCCCGGGAGATCTACGGCAGATCGCCTGCTTTTCATAAGGCACCTGTAGCTTTTGTTTTCTTTTTATTTTTGAGAAGTGCTCTTACCAATTTTATTTTTCTGCTTAGGGCCTGCTGTAGCATCATCATCCATTGGCACCAAATTGATCCCATCATCACTCAAAATCAATTTGTGGACATCACTGGAGTGGGCCATGCCACGAGATTTAACAATGTAAAGTCCACGAATGCGTCTTTTACCCTCATTTTCTTCTAATTCTCTAGCTACGATCCAAGTGTCAATTAAAGATGAGACACCGATTTCGCCGCTAGTGTCATTGGGTGATGTTGAAGAAACAAGGCTTGTAAAAAAACTGGTTATGCCATTGGATTTTAAAAGATCAATCATGCGAGTAATCATTGATTGAACTTCAAGTTTGTTCCCCTGTCCTAAGAGACTTGTCAGTGGATCTATGATAACAGCTTTTGGTTTGAAATAGGCAATAGTTTTGTATAGATCGAGTAAATGCATCTCTAGACCAAAGAAGGAAGGTCTGGTCGATTCAATCTTTAAGAGTCCTTTTTTCACCCATGGTTCAAAATTAAGACCTATAGACCGCATATTATAAATAAGTTGCCCGGCAGATTCTTCATAAGACAAGAAAAGGCACCGTTCTCCACGTTTACAACTTTCTATGGCAAATGCTGCAGCGAGGCTTGTTTTTCCAGTGCCTGCGGTTCCTGAAGCGAGTACCGTGCTGTCTCTGGTATAACCTCCCCCATTAAACATTTTATCTAACGATGGAACTCCTGTCGAAACTCTTTTATCTGTGCCTGGTTGATCAAGTCCTGCAGAAGTGATAGGGATTACTGAAAGACCATCTTTATCAATGACGAATGGATACTCGTTTGTTCCATGATTTGAACCACGATATTTAATGACACGGATTCTACGGGTAGAAATTTGCTCCCTGACTCTATTG
>JANNCL010000307.1:0-2534 GCA_031386565.1 Candidatus Omnitrophota bacterium | reverse complement strand
TTTCATGAGAACTCCTGATGATAGCATGGTTTAAAATTGATAGATATTTTTTTTGTACTTAGTGCTTCGCTAGAAAAGAAATGAAGGGACCGCAATATATGGTATGAAGAAAACGGTGAGGGGTAAATTATCTGCGGATCCCTCGCAGGTAGTGCTTAGGATCAGAATAGTAACAGGTGCGGCATTCTTCCCATAAGGGGTTGTCAAAATCGATCTTTGTTTTAGCGCTATGCCGGTATTCCTGAGCTTTGGGGCCTACCCATATTTCGCTTAGCGGTTTTTCTTTCCAATTACCAATAATAAGTTCTTCATTCTGGCAGCACAGAGTAACGGTGCCGTTCTCGTTAATATTGATCACCAGCCATCCAACAAAGCAGCGGCCGTGTTCGGGAAGTTTTTCTTCGCGGGGAGGGTTTGTCAATGTCCCGAGAATATCTTTAAGATTAGTGGAAAAGGGCAGCTGGGTTTTCAACAGATCTTTGATCTGATCCCTCAGCCATTCCCGATCCGCTCGATCTAAAATAAGGCTTTGGGTAAAGCTGGACGGGTCCATGAATTTAAAACGTACCGATGCCACGTTGCATGAACCGGCAATTTTAATGGCTTTGGGTATATGGCGCAAGGTGTTTTTGGTCAGAATATAACCGATTTTGATATCCGGTCCTTGTTTTTTGGGAAGATCAGTTAGGGTTTTGATGTTGTCGATGATCCGCTTAAAAGATAACGTCCCATTGGGAGCGTAAATAGACCGGTAAGAGTCTTCGTCGAATGCGGCTAGATTTACGATCAATAGGTCCGTACGTTTGAGCGCTGCAGCGATCTTAGGCGTAAACACGGTCAGATTGGTGACGACCTTTAGGCGCATGCCGGCATCTTTGATCGTATTGACGATTGCTGCAAAACCCGGGTGAATCGTCGGCTCGCCGTTGGCGCTAAGGGATATGTCTTTTGTTCCCATGGCGGCGAGCTGTTCAATGAGCTTAATGCAGTCCGATGTTTCTATTCTCGTTTTTGCGGGGGTGTCTTGCCGTAGAAAAGAATGGTGCCAGCAGAATTCACAGCGCACGTTACAATGTTCGCTAATGTGTATCATCGCCCTCTTTGGCGCAGGCGGTAAAGGCTGCTTTAGGATCCGTAATAACAAAGCAGGATGTGGGATAGGATACCTGTCCATACGTATTTAGTATATCGTATTTGTTACCGCAATGTTTATTTTTTTAAGATACGAAGAATGATTCTTTTGCGGTCATCGAGATAATAAATGTATGTCTTTCGAAGTTGTGGAGGGCAAGGGATAAGATGCAAAGATTTCTCCCGGCCTATTACTTTCAGATACTCCTTAATAAGCCCAAGTTTAATAAGTGCATTCAGGACCGGAAATTGTTGTGTGTTGATGGCATGCAATTTATAGTAATCCTGTATAATGGCTTTTTGTATTTTTAGCGGAACCCCTAGGAACAGGCATGAAATGACAAGGCTTGCTAAGTCGCTTAAAATATAGTCTTCCTTAATATGGGACAGGTCAAGAGTGTGGACGGTCTTCTTGGAAATAATAAAATTGGTCAGTGTCGTA
The DNA here is from genome assembly GCA_031386565.1 of Candidatus Omnitrophota bacterium. GTDB lineage: Bacteria > Omnitrophota > Gorgyraeia > Zapsychrales > Fredricksoniimonadaceae > JACQQW01. The sequence goes on along the minus strand of JANNCL010000307.1, from coordinate 961 downwards.
TTATTGTGCAGCCAAAGACGGGTGAAGTAACGGCGATGATCCCGGTATGTTTGGCAGATATTCTTAAGGGTTTGATCGATCAAAGCCTTTCGGTCATAAAGAGTGAGTTCTTTGGATGTTTTTGCTAGGTTGCCGGCTTTTTTCAAAAGGCCGCCTTGCTTTATACAAAGAATATTGGCAGGGGCATGTTGTAATGTTTCTTTTAAAAGAAAAATGGCAGAATTGAGTTGATGAATAGTCCCTGGTTTGTGGATGCATTCCCACGCTTGACTGCCATCAATATATGAAAAACAAGCCGCCAATCGGCCGTTACTTTCAATGAAAGGACGGTTGTTATGTCCTTGATGCATCGCAGGGGTTAAGAAATGTTGACCGCGCAAGAAACGGTTGATGGCGTATTCAATGGCGATGGACTTCGCGGCATTGGCGGGAAATAATTTTAATACAAATTGACCAAGGCCGGTTGTGACAAAAACAATGAAATTAGAATGAGAAACAACAATGCCCTTTTCTTTTTCATAATGTTGTAGTTTACCGATGTTAAAAAAGAAGCAGATGTTTTCGATGTCTTGACGAGAGACTTCAAATGTTCTGTTATCAAATGAAATGGCATCAACACCTGCAAAATGGCGCGGATATGGCGAGATCTGGCTCATGGACGGATTCTAGCATAAAATAGCCAATGCACTAGCTAAGATCAAAAGAAAACGTTTCCCAAAAACATCTTTTTAGACTTGTAAAAGGGGGGGCATCAGGTAAACTTATAGTAGAGAGTAAAATATGAGAATACGTTCATCATATATGATTTTTGTCCTGTCCCTCTTCGTGGGGGCGGTGTTTTTTTGTTCAAACACATATTCTGAGATTTATCGTGCTGGTGAGAGCCATAATCACATCGTGCAAGCGGCCGCTGCTGCCTCACCTCAAATCCGTATGAATGCGGCGATGGACACAGAGAGGG
>JANNCL010000306.1:0-6763 GCA_031386565.1 Candidatus Omnitrophota bacterium | reverse complement strand
CATACCAAAGATTTCTCTCAACCTGCTAAACATTTACAAATAATATATAATAGATGCTAATTTCGTTTGTTTGTCTTCCAGCTTCCCCCAAGTTGGATGAGCAGTGATCGTTGGTTAAATCTCCCCTTGACAAACATCTCAAAATGAGATATATTTTAACTAGGAAGAGTTGTTAATGCACATTATATCTAGGAAAGCCTTGAAAGATTTCTGGGATGAATATCCCGATAGCGAGGTACCGCTCTTAACTTGGTTTAAGATCGTAAGGGCTTCAAAATATGTATCGTTTAATCAGCTGCGTTTGACGTTTAAGACGGCGGACAAGGTGGGGGACAAGATCGTCTTTAATATTGGAGGCAACAAGTACCGTTTGGTTACAGTAATACACTTTAATCATGGTAGAGTTTACGTGCGTTATGTTCTAACGCATCAGGAGTACGATAAGGGAGGGTGGCGGCATGGTTAAAACAATGGATGCGCCGGTTTTAAGAAAGACATGGCCGGTTATGGAGAATTACCTTTCCATTCATAATAAACATGATTATGAACTGGCGGTTAATGTGCTTAATCAATTGCTGGATGAAGTGGGCAGCAATGAAAAACACCCTTTATATGGTTTTCTTGAAGTCTTGGGGATTATCATTGAGAATTACGAAGCGGATCATTATGCGCTGGACGGCGCAACGGGAGTGGATGCGCTTAAATATCTGATGCAGGAACACGATCTACACCAGAACGATTTACCTGAGATAGGCTCTCAAGGAGTAGTATCGGAAATTCTAAACGGCAAACGTCAGTTGAATGTTGGACAGATACAAAAATTAAGCCTGCGGTTTAAAGTAAGTCCGGCCGTTTTTCTATAACAATGACCCGCCATTTATTGTACATTTTTCATCGTTTTGTAGACATTATGTCATACATATGTTAGACTTACGAGTAAAGGAGGTGGGTATGGTTGCTGTGAATGTTCGGGAATTGACACACAATTTTTCTGGTTATCTAAAGATGGTTGAGCAGGGGGACAGGGTCATTGTCATGGTGCGTAATAAGCCGGTCGCGGAAATTATCCCGAGGAATGAAAATATAGCTGTGCCGTCCTGGAAAGTGGTTGCGCCTAAGGTTGGTTTAAAGAATAAGGCTTCCATGTCGGGACAAATTGTTAAATACCGGAATGAGGAGCGGGAATGAAGCTTTTCTTGGACACTTCCGTCCTTGTTAAGAAATATATTATCGCAGAATCCGGGGCAAAACGCCTGGGAGATCTATTGGGACAAGCCAGCGTTGTTATCGTGTCTCCGGTAACATGGATCGAGATCCATTATGCGTTTTACAGGACAAAAAGAGACGGGCTTCTGGATGCGCAGGGGCTTAAAACGATCCTAAAGAATGTCAAAGATGATTATCTGTTCTTTCATGTTTCGGCATTGAACGATATTTTGGAAGAGAAAGCCGTTAAGATCCTGGAGAAATGCCCCTTGCGGTCTCAGGATGCCATCCAACTGGCAGCAGCTTTAACATCCGGGGCGGATTTGTTTTGTACGGCGGATCAACGTCTTTATCACGCTTCAAAAAATTATTTGAAAAATATCGAGTTGATAAAATAGCAAGCGGCGACATTCCTCACCATGATACTTACTGCCCAACGGCTTAAGAAAGAGCGTTTCAGGACAACGGTTGTCCGCAAGATCACGCAGATCCCCGCGGATCAATGGGGCGCGGTATTTCCTGATGTCTTGGAAGGGTATTATTTTTTAAAGACATTTGATGAGGCTAAACTTGATCAATTTGAATTCTTGTATATTTGCGTGTATCAGGATAAAAAGCTGGTCGGTGCGGTGCCGTGTTTCATGACGGATTATTCTTTAGATACCAGCATCAATGGCCCGCTCAGACGGCTTACGAATGCGATCAAGCGTGTTTTTCCCGATCTTTTTTGTATCAGAACATTAGCCTGCGGCATCCCAACCAATCAAGGTCATATCGGTATTATTGGCGACCCAAAGCCTATCGTGGAGGCCGTGATGCGCCGGATGGAAATGATCGCACGTCGTGAAGGTGTTCAGATCTTAGCGTTCAAAGATTTCGGGCGACAGTACGACGGTGCTTTGAAAATTGTTGGTGATCATGATTTCATCAAGATGAATAGTTTGCCTGATACGGAGTTAAAACTTGAATTCCGTGATCTTGAAGGTTATTTAAAAAAGCTGGGTGGCTCGAATCGATCTCATTTAAGACGAAAGTTTAAAAAAGCCGATGGCCGCGTTACCATGGAAGTTTATGATGCGTTAGATGATGCAACCCTATCGGAAGCATACGGCCTTTACCTTCAAGTCGTTGATGATCATGATATGGGTTTTGAAACGCTCACCTTGGATTTCTTTAAGAACGCCGCGATCAACGTGCAGGGCAGAACAAAATATTTCCTATGGCGTGTCGACGGTAAAATGGCCGCTTTTTCGTTCTGTTTGGTTGGAGACGCAGAGCTTATCGATTATTTCCTGGGGCTTGATTATGCTCTGGCCAAAGAGTACAGCCTTTATTTCATCAGGTTTCGCGATGTTCTCCAATGGTGTTTAGAACGAGGGGTCAAAAAGTATATGATGGGCTGTACCGGCTATGAGCCAAAGCGCAGGCTTGGGTTTGCGTTCGTACCATTATCGCTATATGTTCATTTTCGATTCAAACCTATACGTCCATTGTTTAAGCTCTTGGTTGGATTCTTGAAGTTTGAGAATTTTGACCCCGAGTTAAAACTTTGGCTGAAGGAAAAATCTCAATGAAGATCGGACAAGTCCCCATTGCCGTTGTCGGGCTGATTATCACCAATGACCTTTTAGATACCGGGGCACAGCTGCTTTTGAAAAAAGGGATCGGGCAGCTTGATACGGTATTTTTCTGGGCGGGGCTTTTGATCTATGGGTTTAATTTCTTTCTTTGGATGCGGATCATTGCCAAGACGGATCTAAGCGTTGCCTTGCCCTTGACCAGTGCGAGTTATATTCTGATACCTGTTGCGTCGATCGTGCTTTTCCACGAACAGGTCGGGATCATGTACTGGATAGCCATTGGTTTTATCCTGACGGGTATATTTTTTGTTTCAAGGAGTAAGTCGGGAAAAGAAGGGGCGTCCCATGGGTAAACTTCTGCTGCTTGTTTTTTTAGCCGAAATATTGATGACAGCTGGGCATGTTCTTTTGAAAAAATGTTCCAATACGTTTGAGGTCAATATTCCCTTCGGTATGGCTTGGATCATCCAGGTGGCCAAACAGCCCTTGATATGGCTGGGTCTGGTGGTATTATTATCCGGACTATTGTTCTGGTTCTGGGCATTGGCATCAGGCAGCTTAAGCCTTGTTTTTGCCTTGGGGAGCATGCAATATGTCTTATCATTATTTGCCGCACATTATTTTTTGAATGAAAAGATCGATGCGACAAAATTGATTGGTACAACTTTTGTCGTAATCGGCATTGTGATCATCGCGTTGAGTTCCGGAGGTTAAAAGAGGGAGTATGTCTGTCAATTCAAAATCCATAGACCGCGGTTTCGGCCCGATCTTTTTGGTCGAGCTCTTACTGATTTCTTTCACGGCAGGTGCGATCTGCCTGATCCATCAGATATACCCGCTTGACGCCTTTAAGATGGCTCTGGTCAGTTATACTTTATTCTCAGTCGGGACCTTGATCGTTCTTAAACTCATGCTGATGCGCACGCCGCTCCTGCCGGGGCGTTATACGGTGAAAGAACATCCGAAGGTGAGACGGCTGTGGCAGGTGTTCAACTTCTTAGCGATGAATAATCTATTCTTTCATTACCAGAATGGTCTTTTACCCCCGCCAGTGCGCAAATTCTTCAGCCGTGCGCTCGGGGCGAAGATCGGTCCGGGACTGATCTCGATCGCGGGGCCGATCTTGGATCCATATCTGATCACCCTTGGGGAAGATACCATGCTGGGCCAGGATTCGATCCTAAAGCCTAGTGCTTACGACGGCCATACGCTGGTGCTGGGAGCCATCCACATAGGCGAAGGATCGGTCATCGGAGCGCGGTCGGTCGTAATGCCTGATGTTGTGATCGGGAAGAATGCGTTGGTTAAGGCGATGTCTTTTGTGGCAGCAGGCACGCAGATCGCGGACAATGAGATCTGGGGTGGTATACCCGCACGTAAGATGGGGGATTCACCTGTTGAAGAAACTCCGACGCGTTTCACTGATTCGGCGTACATGGTGTTGTGCGGAGTTACCCAAACTTTTGTTTTAGGGGTTTCAGGTGTTTTAACCTGGGCAGGCGTTCTATTTTGGCATTGGGATCTTTTCCTAGCGTTGGTTGCCTTTTATATCTGTCAGTGTTTGATCGCGTTATTGGTGTTGACGGCGGTAAGGCTCGTATTCCCGTTCAAAGAAGGGATTTATTCTTATCGAACCGATAAATGGATCTGTTACCGCTGGAATTTATTTGCCTTTATCGGAATTACAAATCTATTCTTGCATTATCAACGAGATTTCACACCGCCGGTCATACGTCGGTTCTTTAGTTGGGTTATGGGGGCGCGGTTGCCGTTGCTAACAAATTTTGTGTCAGCCGGCGGCATCGTTTTTGATCCTTTCTTTGTTGATATCGAACAAGGGGCGGTCATTGGTAACGAAGCCTTGCTTTTGCCTCATGCCATTGCTGTTGATAAGCTGTATTTAAAGCGTGTCCGGGTCGGACAGGGAGCCACGATCGGGGATCGTTGTCTGGTGATGTCCGGGGCGCAGATCGGCCGCGGAGCGGTGATCGAACCATTATCGTTAGTGACCTCGAATACGCACGTGCCGGATGGAGAGATATGGGGCGGTGTGCCGGCGAGAAAGAAGGGGGATGGCCCTCCGGAGTCCTCAACGCCGCTACGCAGCATCGATATTGTGGGGACGCTTTTCACCGAAGCCTTGATCTTGACCGGAAGCATTCAAGCGGTGTGGATGGTCAATGTGGTTTATCGGATCAGCCCGTTTCTGGATGTCGTCGTGTTTTATTGTGCTTGGGTAATGCTCACCTTGATCGTGGCGAAGTTGATACGTACAGTTTATAAATTCCCGGAAGGTGAATTTTTGCAGCATGAGCGGCCGGTATTATTCTTTTTCTGGAAACTTCACGCTTTTTTGTGTGTGACCAATCTTTTCATTCATTACCAGAACGCTTTATTGCCGCCGTCAATGCGCAAGATGTTCCTTGCTTTACTAGGCACCAATGTTACTTTTCGCGGCATTAACAGCATGGCTGCTGCCGTTGTGGCGGACCCATATTTTGTGACGATCGGCCTTAATGCGTTGCTTGGCCACGAGTCTTTGATCTTAACACTTAGTATGCGCGGTGAACGACTTACGTTGAAACGGGTACGTATCGCCGAAGGTGCGGTGATCGGAGAACGCGCGGTTGTGATGCCGGGCGCTGATATAGGTGAATATGCCGAGATATTGCCGCTATCTTTGGTCGAGGAAAACACTAAAGTGCCCGCGCATGAGATCTGGGGCGGTATCCCGGCTAAAAAACTCGGTGATAAGAACCTGCTGGAGAGGTCATAAGATGGATCCAAAAGCAATGATCGGACATGTGCATTTGAAAGTTTCTGACCTGGAACGTTCGATCGAATTTTATCGCGACGTGTTGGGATTTGATATTGTGACTAGAATGGGTGATCAATCGACGTTCCTCTCCGTGGGCGGTTATCACCATCATATCGGATTAAATACCTGGGAAAGCCAGGGGGGAAAAGCGGCCCCGCGCAGCAGTCCAGGTTTATATCATTTCGCCGTCCTTTTGCCCGACCGTAAAGCTTTGGCTTCTGCATTGAAACGTTTGAACGAACACCAATGGCCGATCGAAGGCGCCGCAGACCATGGGGTGAGTGAAGCGATCTATTTAAGCGATCCCGACGGCAACGGCATAGAACTGTACGTCGACCGCCCTCAAGCGCAATGGCCGAGGGATGCTCAAGGTAAAATAACGATGTATACACGGTCCCTGGATCTTGAAGGCCTATTGAACGCTCCGTAGTTTTGCTCAGCTAGTCTGTTTTTTCTAACCCGTTGTTTTAAGATAAGAACGAAACAATAACACACTCATGCCTGCGGATGTTGCGGTATGAAGAAGCATGGACGATGTACTTGGGTACAATTGATTTGATCAGAAGTTATATTAGAATGCGGCTATAATAACGTTGTTCTAAAAACAGGAGTTTATATGAAAAAGATCATGGGAGTTATTGCAGCTGTTGTTGTTTTAACCGTTTCTGGTTTAGCATTTGCTCAAATGGATGAAAAGGGCAAGGCAATGATGAAAGATAAAGCCGGGATGATGGAAGGTAAAGGCATGATGAAAATGTGCCACGCGATGATGAATAAGCCGTCCATGGTTGCCGTCGGCGATGGGGTGGTGGTATTGGCCGGTAAAAAGCTGTATAAATACGATGCCAATCTTAATCTTGTTAAAGAAGCCGATGTGAAGATGGAGGATGGCATGATGGGCAAAGGCATGGGTATGATGGATATGGATGATAAAGCCCCGGAAGCTGCCGGTGATGCAAAAGTTGATGAGCATGCAGAACATCATCCTAAAGAATAATTAACGAAAGAAGGCTGACCATGGTCTTGGATCCGATATGCAAGATGACCGTTGACCCGGCAACAGCGATTTCCGGCGTCAAAGACGGGACAACATATTATTTTTGCTGCGCTTCTTGCAGAACAAAGTTCTTGAGCCAGGGGCAGCCTTCTTTATTGAAGG
>JANNCL010000268.1:0-10042 GCA_031386565.1 Candidatus Omnitrophota bacterium | reverse complement strand
GCCATCACTGGTGGTTCGTGGCCAAGGCCGCGTTCATGAAACAGATCCTGCAAAAATGGGTGAGGCTTGAAAATGGTCTTGTTTTAGATGCGGGTTGCGGGACGGGGCATAATATGCGTTTTCTGGCGGAGGGGGGCGACTATATCGGCGTTGATGTGTCCGAGCAAGCTTTAAATTTCTGTCAGCATAACGGGCATAAGACATTAGTGCGGGCGAATTTGGACTGCCTGCCTTTTAAGGATGACAGTTTTGACTTAGTCTTTGCGCTCGATGTGATCGAGCATACGCAAAATCCATGGAGTGTGATACGGCAGCTGCGCCGGGTACTTAAAAAAGACGGCCGCATCATCATCACGGTCCCAGCGTGCCGTTTTCTTTTTAGTCCGCATGACGAAGCCCTGTCGCATTTACGCCGGTATGACCCTAAAGATATCCGCGCGTTACTTAAAGAAGCTGATTTTGACGTTCTACATGTTAATTATCTGTATTTCCTCTCATTCTTCCCGGTAGCGGTGATCCGGATATTCCGTAAGCTTTTTGTGCGTGACCCGGATCCCATCACGGACATGTACTACCTGCCGGCGCAGTGGGTCAATCCTCTCTTGCAACGATTGTTAGCGATCGAGGTTTTCTTTTTATGCAAGATACCATTTCCCATAGGCACAACGGTCGTTGCGGTTGCGAGGAAAAAATGATCACGGCTATCTTATTAGTCAGCCTGGAACTGACGGTGTTGATGGGAGTGATCATGTCTTTTATTCCCAAAGATCAGCATGTCATGATGTCCGATGTTTTTCCCAGGGACATCATGAGCATAAAGTCCGATTGGAAAATGCTCACTTATCATGTGATCATAGGATCCGCGGTACTGGCGGGCTTTTTGGCGCTTACGCGTTTTAGGCGATCGTTATTCCAGGAAGATCGTTACAAGAAATTCGCACTGTTCACAGGCTGTTGCGCCGCATTTCTATTCTTGGAGTGTTTTGCCGTCAATTATATCATTCGCTCTCCTGGGCAATGGGCGTGGTGGATGCTGGGGGCGGCTTTGACCGGCTCCTTTGCCTCTAAATTATTATTTGTAGAATTGAACGCTTTATGGCAGCGTTCATTGACCGTGCGCAAAGGGCTGATCGCCGGGATAGTCGCGGCTTTCGTGGTTTTATTAATGGTCTCGGCACCGCGCGCTGTTCTTGGCTGTTTTGTACTTTGGGTTCTAGCCGCAGGTACAGGAGTTCTAGCCTTATGGGGCATGCTGCGTTTTAAACCTTGGCAGGGCTTTAAGTTTCCGTCGCTATTGATGCAATGGGCTGATGTTCTGGTCTGGCTTTCAGGCCAAAAGATACTGGCCCAGGTCGCGGGTGTAATCATGGCCGGGGTTGTCGTTTCCCTGTTAGCCATGACCGACCCCTTGGCAGCGCTGGCTAAGACGGCATTCGGCGAACATTATTATCATTTTGATTTCATGCTCATGGCCAGCGCCTTTGCATCCAGCGCCGGCAATGTGCTGGGCGTTGATCACAATGTTTTTTATGGTTTGGGCATGCCGATGATGATCGGTGCTTTAGCAAAGTTCATTTTAGGAAAAGTCAGTTACCTTAATGTATTCACGGTGTATTGGTGGCTCTGCATCGTTTATTTTGTGGCCCTGTTCGTGTGCCTGCGCGTTTGGCTGGGCAGTGTTTTATTGGCCGCCGGCGCTATCTTCCTGGCGATCAAGTGGCAGGTTTTTTATTCATTGTCGTATCCGGTCTCTTCTATTTATCCCAACGGGTCAACGCTGCGCTGCTTATGGGACATTCCGATCTTCTTGCTGTTATTCTTACATTTAAAGAGCGGTCGAGCTCGCTATTTATGGCTGGCCGCGGCCGGCATCGGCGGGGCGATCGTTTATATCCCCACCACCGGGGTTGATCTGTATGCGGCATTAATGACATATTTGTTAGGGTATATTGTCTTTGATAATTCAGCAAAACAACGCAAAGATTTTAAAATGGGCGCACTATTGGCAGTGCCTGCCATTGTTGCATTTTTAGGATTTTGGATCATCTGCGGCAACGCCGTCTTGCACGCGGGATTTTGGAAGGACTTAAGCTATTACCCGCATTTGTTCACCAATGGTTTTTATAATATCTGGTTCTGGGATAATCTAACTCAGGGGAAATATCTGAATTTCGTCATGAGCCTGGCGATCCCGCTGTTATATTTGGGCACTTCCCTCTGGATCGGGAGGCGTTTGTTCTTGCGTGAGGCCCTCAAAGAAGAATTATTAACCATGGTCATCTGCGCTTATGGCTTAAGTTTATACCATCATTATTTGACGCTTTCCTTGCAGAATAATTATTACATGCGCGCCATCCCTTTGGTGTGGGTGATCTTTTTCTGGGTGAAATGGGGAATGGCGGCAATATCTTCGCCAAGACAACGGGCTTTATCGGCATGGGGCGTATGTATCGCCTGCGCGGTGATGTTATTGACCAATCATTTGTATCAAGCTTTCCCCAATATCTGGAATGTTCAAAATGTCCGTAATCCCATGGTGGACCGCCGTACAGCCTATGGCCTGCCGGAGGATGGCCGCCCGTATTTCTTTCATCAGGAAGCGTGGAACAGCGAACAGAATAAGTTGATGCTGAATTCGTTAGGGAATACGGATGAACATATTTTCTTTGAATGGCAGGTGCCTAACCATGAATATCTCAAAGCGCTCTATATGCAGGAATTTGATTTTAAACAGGATGCCGCGTTGATTGCTTCATTAACGAAGCCGGAAGAAAAAGTGGCACTCTTAAGCAGTTTTGAAGTGCACCTATTGATGCAAGCCAAGCGCCGCCCGCTTTTCTTCTTTTTTCCGGTGGTGGCCTCCCGCGGGATGTACGCCAGAACTTTCCCATCCACCAATCTGCATACCAAAACCATGATGAACCGCTGCATCGACGACCTTAAAGTAAATAACCCTAAATACATTTTCTTAGAAAAAGTCATGCTAACCCAAGAGGTCCCAGAGTCTTACATCCGTACACATGAAGCGTTATTGACCATTCTGGATTATGTAAGAACACATTACCATGTATCCGCGCAGGGATATTTCCTGGCGGCGCTTCAGCGTAATGATTGATCTCGCGCTAATTGCCCTTGTCTATGCGGAGAATATGTGATATATTATACGCATAGAATGCGGAGAATAATCAGGGTTTTTTCCGCAGGAGAAAAGAAATATGAGCTATATACATCAGGAAAAAGTTTGGCCTAAATTCGTTTGGGATCATCAAAAGATCTCAGCTATCCTGGGGCCTGTCTGTACGCGTCAAGGTAGGCTTTTAGGGAGAATGGAGGCGCTAGGATTTGCGTTGCGCAATGAAGCCCAATTACAAACTTTGACTTTGGAGATTATAAAAAGTAGTGCCATAGAAGGAGAGTCTCTTGATCTAGGTCAGGTGCGTTCTTCTGTTGCGCGACGTTTAGGAATGGATGTTGCCGGGTTAATTCCTTCAGATAGATATGTCGATGGGATTGTAGAGATGATGGTTGATGCGACACAAAATTATAATAAACCATTAACCCAGGAACGATTATTTGATTGGCAGGCTAGTTTATTCCCCAGTGCAAGAAGCGGTATGCGTAAAATTATTATTGGGGCGTGGCGGCGAGATACCGCTGGGCCCATGCAGGTTGTATCTGGTCCTATTGGACGAGAAAAAGTGCATTTTGAGGCGCCGGGAGACATTCGTTTAGACCGAGAAATGAAATTATTTTTGGATTGGTTTGAGCATATGCGGGATTTGGATCCGGTGCTAAAAGCCGGAATTGCGCATTTATGGTTCGTGACTGTTCATCCATTTGAAGATGGCAATGGGAGGATCGCGCGGGCGATAACTGATATGCAACTTGCTCGAGCGGATGGTACCAAAGAACGGTTTTATAGCATGTCTGTTCAAATTCGCCAAGAGCGCAATGCCTATTACCATATTCTTGAAACGACGCAAAAAAGTAGAGACATTATGACGGAAGGAATCAACATAACGCTCTGGCTTGAATGGTTCTTAAGTTGTTTAAGCCGATCATTAGATGCTACAGAGAGCACATTAACGAATGTGTTTAAAAAGGCTAAATTTTGGGAAGTACATGGCACAATGTCGATCCAGCAGCGTCAGCGCGACATGATCAATAAATTATTTGATAACTTTGAGGGTAAGCTGACGACTTCCAAATGGGCCAAGATGGTAAAATGTTCCCAGGATACAGCGCATCGAGACATTATTGATCTGGTAGAAAAAGGCATGCTTGTTAAAGATGTTGCGGGAGGGCGAAGCACAAGTTATTTGTTAAAAAATGTATAGGGTATTAATTCTTCATACCCCTGATCTTTTGTAAAAAGAATATATTTTCTCCTGACAATTTTGTGCGTATAATGGGTCCAATCTATGGCGCATGTGACCGTTATACGAATCCCTAGTTTATTCGCAGCAGGTGCTTTGACGTTAAGCGCGACACCGCCGATCGGTTTGGCGTATGTGGCGGCTAGCATTCGTTCAGCCGGGCATGAGGTGCAGGTGATCGACTCTATCGGCGAGGCCATCACTCAGGTTTATTATTACGGCCAAAAGAATTTGTATGTCAACGGGTTACGCATTGAACAGATCCTTAAGCGCATTGATCCTCATGTCGAATTTATCTGCGTCTCATTCCCTTTTTCTCATGAATTCCCTTTAGCGAAAAAAGTATGTATGGCGGTGAAAGAAAAATTCCCGAACGCCATCTTGATCGGCGGCGGGGAGCATATTACTGCCATGCCGGAATTCTCCCTGCAAAGCTGCTCGGCCATTGATTATGCGGTTTTAGGCGAAGGGGAAGAGACCATCATTGAACTGATCAAATATTGCCAGGCCGGTTTGGATGTTGCCCAGGTAACGGGCATTGCGCTACGCCAGGGGGATAAGGTCATAAAAACAGAGCGCCGGGTAAGGATGCGGGATATTAATAATATCACCCGTCCGGCATGGGATCTGTTGCCGCTAGAAACGTATTTAGCGGGAGGGTATTCGTTCGGAGTGAATATCGGACGCACCATACCGCTCATGGCCACCCGCGGCTGTCCCTATCAATGCACTTTTTGTTCCAATCCCTCCATGTGGACCACGCGCTGGATCGCAAGAACTCCGGAAGATGTGGTCGATGAAATGGAAGGTTACATTACCCGCTATCGTGTTTCCAATTTTGATTTTTATGATCTGACTGCCATTGTCAAGAAGGACTGGACGGTCAAGTTCTGCAATTTGCTCATTGCTAAAAAGTGGAATATCACCTGGCAATTGCCTAGCGGCACCCGTTCGGAAGCTCTTGATGATGAAGTCACGAAATTATTGTATGCTTCCGGCTGCCGCAACTTAAGTTACGCGCCGGAAAGCGGATCGCCGGACATGCTTTCGCGTATCAAGAAAAAGATCGATCCGGACGCCATGCTTCAGTCCATGCGGGTATCGGTCAAGAACGGCATTAATATCAAGGCCAATATGATCATTGGTTTTCCCGGTGAGACATTGAAGAATATCCTGGAATCTTTTTGGTTCGCGGTGCGCATGGCCTGGGTCGGATGCGATGATATGTCGATGTGGGTCTTTTCCGCGTATCCCGGCAGTGAGATCTTTAATAATCTGGTTAAAACAGGCAGGATCAATGATCTTAGCGATGAATATTTCACGTCGCTGTTAAGCTATTCGGACCTAAACAATGTGGTCTCATGGAACGAACATTTCAACAGCCGGCAGTTAAAGTACTTGCGCTTCTTCGGCATTGTTTTGTTTTATATATCCAGTTATTTATTCAGGCCGTGGCGGTTATTTCAAACGGTCAAGAATGTCTTGTCGCATAAACCTCAATCGCGCATGGAAATGATCATCGAGAAAGCCATCAGTCGCCATCGTAGCGTCGTCCAACAACCCAAACCCGCGGAGATCGTGTATGCCGATCACAGATAAGAAAATATTGATCACCGGCGGATTTGGTTTTATCGGCCTTAATGCCGCTAAATATTTTAGCCAATATAATCAGGTGCTGGTCATTGACGACGGCAGCCGCATGGGCACGGATATCTCCAGAAAATATTTGGATGACTGGGGCATTAAGTATGCGTTAGTCGATATCAGCCACGTGTGGTCATTGCGTAAGGTTTATACAGATTTTGCCCCGGACATTATTTTGCATTTAGCCGCGCAGGTCGCGGTGACCATATCGGTTGCTAATCCCATGCGTGATTTTGTTTCCAATGCGCAGGGCACGCTCAATATCCTGGAATTAGCACGGCAGTCGCCGGTAAAGCCTATTGTTATTTATGCGTCGACCAATAAAGTGTATGGCCAATTAGACAATGCTGTCTTTAAAGATGGTCGTTACACTCTCCCTGATCCGCAAGGCTATGATGAAACAACACCATTGTCCTTTAAGACGCCCTATGGGTGCTCTAAAGGCGCCGCCGATCAATATGCGCTGGACTATTACGCAACGTATGGTGTGCCTACCGTCGTGATGCGCCAATCGTGCGTTTACGGGCCTTATCAATATGGTTTTGAAGATCAGGGCTGGGTGGCGTGGTTCGCGTCATCAGCGGTGTTGGGTGATCCGGTCACTATATACGGCGACGGCTTTCAGGTCAGGGATGTGCTTTATATCACCGATCTTCTTGAGGCGTACGAAAGCGCAATGCTCTCTATTGACGCGGTTAAGGGGCAGGCATTTAATATAGGCGGTGGAAAGGATCTTGCTATTTCTGTTAGGGAATTGGTAGCGGCACTGGATAATAAATTGAATATCAAAACACAGGTAAGCCTTGAAGACTGGCGATTGTATGATCAAAAGGTGTTCATCTGTGATATCACTAAAGCCAAACGGCTCTTACAGTGGGAACCATCGGTAAGCGTTGACGCCGGGCTGGATCTTTTACTTCAATGGATCAAGGATGAACACCGTTCTATTTCAGATCTGCGCAAGAGCCATCAATATGTGGGCAGCCGCATCGATGTGTCGATCGTTATCCCGGCCCGCAATGAAGAGGGGTCTTTGCCTAAAGTGCTCGATGAGATCAGTATTGCCCGCGAATCTTTTCACTATAAGACTGAGGTCATTGTCGTTATGGATCATTGCACGGATAAGACGGCCGAGGTCGCGGCACGTTATCCATTTGTGCGGGTTGTGAGCAATGCCAGGACTTCCGGTAAAGGACATGCCTTGCGCGCGGGTTTTGAGGCGGCGCAGGGGGAATATATCGCGATGATGGACGCGGATTTCTCGCATAATATCGCCGATCTACCGGCTTTGATAGAAGAAGTGCGACAGCATAAAGGCTTGGTCGTCGGTTCGCGCATCACCGGCGGCAGCGAGGAATATACCCGTGTGCGCGCATTCGGGAATGTCATCCTCACCTGGTTCTTTGGTTTTGTCCACGGCCGTTATTTGTCAGATGCCTTGAACGGTTATAAAGTCTTTCATAAAGATGTGTTCAAGAATTTCACCTACACCTCGCGGAATTTTGAGATCGAGATCGAGCTCTTGGTCAATGCCCTGCGTTTAGGACGGCCGATCACGGAGTACCCTTCCCATGAGCGCATTCGATCGGCTGGGAAAGCCAAATCATTCGTTGTCAAACACGGCACGTTATTCTTAAGCCGTATCATTTATGAAAAATTCCGTTCTTAAAGCATTTGACCCGGGTATCGCGCGGTTGATCATCGGCGGGGCTATTTTATGTGCCATGGAAATGCTCATTGTCGTCGGGGTCATCGCTTTTTATGTGCCGTATAGAACGGATCCGGCGCTTATGGAAATATTCTTCCATTACCGCAAGGGTTTTATGCCGGAGCGTGAATTACCGCTGTATGCCTTGGGCATTATGATGGCAGCGGGTTTTTTGGTAGGGCTAATTTATTTTTTTCGTGAACGCTTCGCAGTAGAAAGGTTCCGTAAGTCTTTAACGCGATATGTCATCATTCACGCGGTCATGGTGATCGCTCAGATCAGCATCGTTTTTATGCTCATCATCACGCCGGCCAATGCGATGGCGTGGACATTGTTGTATGGCATGTTCGGGATTTCCGCCCTTATTAAAATATTTTACAGCGAGATCGACGCATGGTTTGGCCGGACATCATAGCTTCCCTATTTATTTTCCTGGTTCTATTTATCCCTGACCCGGCAGCCACGGTGGCGCAATTGTTCATGGGGGATTATTTCCATGCGTGGGATGTGATCTTTATGGGAACAGTGTACGGGCTTTTTAACGGGTTGACCCCTAATATTGACATGAATGCGACCTATGGGTTGGGGCTGACGCTGTTTATTAAACAGGGGATGGCTGTCTTAGGCGGTTTTGATTATACGCATGCGCTCATTGTGTTGTTCTGGTCAGGTATCATTTATTTTTGCGGGTGGTATTTGCTATTACGGCGCATGTTCCATAGTCGTATTATGGCTTTTGCCGCGATCATTTTAGGGATGCGGCTGCAAATGTTCGTGACCATCGTGGTCCCGATCGTCTGGAACGAAATGCAGTGTTCTATCTTGCGGTTCTTTTTTGATGTGGTCTTTTTCTGGGCCCTGTACCTTTATGAAAAAAGGGAACGACCAAAGTATCTATGGCTGATGGCTTTGTCAGCGTCGCTGGGGATCTATCATATGCCGACGACAGGTGTTTTCTTAGCCGCGGCCATGCTCGTTCTGGTGTGCCTTCAAAGCCTGCGCTTATGGTTGAGCGTGCAGACGTCAACGTTTGGCAAGATCGCACGGCTTTGGCGTCCGATGCTGTTTATTCCCGTTGGTGTAACGATATTTTATTATTTGACCGTGGGAACACATTTGTGGAGCGTTCAGTTCTGGAAGAATACCGCGGATTATGCCGGTTATTTTGCCAAAGGGTTCTTTTATACGCCGATGCTTGATCCTTTGCGGCGAGGCGAGTATTTAATGGTCATAGGAGGGCTTTTGATCCCGGTGATCTATTTAGCCAGCGCATTCTTTTATGGATGGCGGTATGTAACTACTTCAAAAGAAAAGGGGGATATCTGGATCGTCACCCTTGCAGTGTATGGCTTGGGGCTTTTTACCTATTATGTGGGCATGTCGCATAAATACTGGACGGTTATTCTGCCTTGCGTTTTTATCGTGTTTTATTGGGCCGATCAACGGCTTCATCACGCATCTAAGCCCTGGCAATTCCGGATCCGCTGGCTAGTCTTAGCTTTATGCCTTTATACATTATTGACCTCGACGATGTTCCGCGCGTATCCCAATTTACTGAATATTTCAAGGGATCCGGTCGTTGACAGCCGGGTCAGGATCAAGGTCGGGCATGATGTGCCGTATTTTCACCAATTAAGCGTGGATTTTCCGCAATGGATAAAAGTTCCGTATAATTCTTTGGGAGAAGAAGACGAAAAATTCAAGCATGAAGCGGATTTTGTCGATCATGACGCCCTCAAATCCTATTACCGACTAGAGACAAGTTTTAAGGAAGACGCGGGCCTCATTGATGCCTTAACGAAACCAGGTCAACGTGTTCCTGTATTAAGCAGCTTTGAGGTGATGATCCTCTCTAAAGCAGAGCGTAAACCGTTCTTTTATTATTTCCCGCTGCTCAATTCGCATCCTATGCGCATGCGTAATTTTGTGGTGACGACGATCTTTAGTTATCCGCAGCTGCAGCGCTGCCTTGATCAGTTAGAGACGGTGAAGCCGGAATATGTATTCATGGAGAAAGTATTCTTAACAGAGCAAGTGCATCCGTGGTATTTGCAGGAGTATGAGGACCTTATTAATTTGGTGCGATATGTGAAACGGTACTATGTTCCATATGCAGAAGGAAAATATTTGATCGCTATGAAAAGGAAAACGGATGCGTGAGATCAAAGCGATAGGTATCATAACCGCCTTGGCCGTCGTTGAATCACTGCAGATATTGGCTATTGTTGCCCATATTTATAGTTTTATTCCCATTCATTGGAATGTGCCGATACCTCCCGGGCTTGAACCAGAAAGAGAAAGTTTTTTATACATT
>JANNCL010000171.1:0-10870 GCA_031386565.1 Candidatus Omnitrophota bacterium | reverse complement strand
GGGTTGCGGAACAAATGGACATAAATAATAAAGAAAACGATAAGCGTCGTTTTGAATATTTCATGTACCTTGCTTTTTAGAAATACTATGCCCAATATCAAATAAAAACAAAACACATAAAATGACATCGACCTTACAGGGCTTAGCAGGATCAAGACTGGATTTGGGTAAACAAGATAGCCTTTCCAAGCATAAAACCCTCCTGCAATGCAATTTGCAAAGCTGATTAAAAAAACGCTGCTAAAAAACGTGGAAATTTTATCATTAAATCTTTTCATTAAAACAAAGAAAACAATGAATGACAAAGCCAGCGCGAATAGGACTGCTTTAGATTGAAGGTGAAACGCATCTTCATTGCCATCCCGCGATAAGATATTTTGGCACATCAAAACCAACTGCAGCTTAGTCGCGCTTAAGCTTGAAACATTATTGAAAGCGCGGTTGATCGCCACTAAAACAATCGGGATACAAAAATAAATTATCGGCGTTTTTTTCAACTCTTGATTACGCATGATGTACAGTATCCCGATCGGCCATAAAATCCAATACGTCTTCAACGTAAGCAATAAAATCACGCTCAAAGCCAACGAAGCCCACAAAAACCTCTCCGTCAGAAGCAAATAAATAAAGACAAAAGAAAGCTGAAAAGCGATTTGTGTTTGTGTGCAGGAATGCTCACAGATAAGGCCGGAATACGGACCCTCAATCAAACGATAGGAGTCTAAAAAAATGGTGGCTAGGATAATGACATAAATGGTTGTTATGTGTTCAATAGCGAAAAATTTTTTTAATGTTTTAGTAAACGCCACCAATGAAATCGTTGCTAAAAGGATTTGCCAGAAATACCCTACGAAGTCATTATCTAAATCGATCCGAAAATATTGAACAATTGAAAACCATGGTGACGATTTAAACACAAAAGACTTTTGAATAAAGATATCATTAGGATAAGAGCCGGGATTTAACAAATGCTGGAATAAATCCATATAAAAATAATGACCATTCCCCCCATACTTAATAAATGTCAAGAACAGGAATGCGCCTACAAACAAGATAAAATGGCTTGGGTGGGGATTAGTGTTACTTTTCATTTACTTTTTTTCTAAGAACATACATCTTAGAATCAAATAAATTGATCTTGACGGTACCGCTTAAATACCGGCACTGGATAAATGTCCGCCGGAATACCCACTGTTGCAGGACTTCAATTAGATAAGCTAAGGGCAGGGACCAATAAAATTGACGCTTTTCGATAATCTCAAAATGATGCCTCAACCATAATCTCGAAAAACTATTATCGTTAAAATAGAATAAATGCGGCGGGCGGATATGCCACCATTTTTTCTTCATCATTCTGGCGGCAAAACTATCAATATCCGGCGTTACAATAATCGCGATCCCTGAAGTTTCCAAACAATCATGAATGCATGCCAAGAAATGCGCTGGAGACGTCAAATGCTCAATCACATCAAAAGCGATAACCGCTTTATAACGCGCATTCCGCTCCAAAAGCTCATAAGGAATATTTTTTAAAACAACACCATATTTTTCAAGCGCATAAGCGCAAAATTGCCGATTAGGCTCAAGCCCTTCTGCGCTTGGATAATCCTTCTTCAAAAAGTTTACTACTGCACCGCTGCCCGCTCCGATCTCTAAAACAGGCCCCAGAGCCCCGATATGTTCTTTTAAAATATTCAAAATTTGCTGATAATTGGATCGTCCCCTGACCTCCGATGATTCCAAATAAGCATTATCTTCCATCGTGCCATAAAACTTTACCACATCTTTAAAATCAACACAGAAACGCGGTTGCCATAAACCACAGTCAATACAATGTACGGTCTCCAAACAAATACCATAATCTTTATTGGTCACGGCAAACGAATCTGAAGTTAATTGATCTTTGGAAATTGACTGGGCACCCACATGTTGCGGCTGCAATTTCTCAGACTGACAAGCTTCACAAAACTTGCGAAGATTCATTTTCCTCCAGTAGGCTTAACGGACAAAACTAAACATTAATGTTTTTGTATTAATAAGAACTATAAACAAAATCGATAATAAGATCGAATAAATCAAAAATGGGATTTTCTCAAAGATCCGTTCGGGATCTTTAACAATTGAGTTAGATTCATAAGCAAGATGAAAAAAATATGCGACCCAAATAGCAAAAAAAGGCAGGAAAAGGATCAAATCAACACTGTGTTTCATTGCCAGCGCACCTAACATGCAGCTAGCCATCACCAACGCCACAATCATCGATATCAGCAACTTTTGTTCATTATATCCTTTAAAACTTTTACGGTATCTTTCCGCATCATCTTTATCTTTGATAAACCGTATTTCACCAAATCTTTTTGCGGCCATCAAAAAAATCCCAAAAAACCAATATGCCAAAATAAAAGATGACGGCGCGATTTGATGGGGTTCTGCAATCGCGTACCACCCCACTATAAAACGGATAGGATTGTTAAGGGCTTCGAAAATAAAATCAACATAGGGCAATTCTTTAAAACGAAATGGTTTTATATTGTAGAATATAGCACTGACAATAAGCATGCCAATCGCGGCCATCAGCACAGGCTTATGGAAATTCCACGCAATAAGCATGCCCCCCAGATAAAAACATAATGAAATAAACAAGACTAACCCCGATGAAACTTCGCCTGAAGGGATTGCCCTGTTCTTTTTTACAGGATGATATTTATCAGAATCAACATCCAAAATTTCATTGATGCCGTAATTGCCCGATGTAATGCAGCACAAAGCGACAAAAGCAAGAAAGATCAACAAAACACTGCTTTGAGTAAGATGAAAATTTAAATCACCAATCGCAATCACAACGCCTAATAACATGAAAACATTACGATACCAGCGTAAAGGACGAAAAACTCTCACGATGATTAATAACTTGCTAAATTGTTTTGCCATTATTTTGCTTCCAAGGTTTTTTTTAAATCAGCATAATCCTTAAAATCTCTACCAATAATCCAACACGGCATGCCTACAGTTTTTGCAGCGGCTTCATCTCGATCAGTACGGTCTCCGATCATCACACATTCAGAAGGGTTCAAATTCAATTCTTGCATCATGATTTTTAAACCTTTTGGGCTAGGTTTTAAAGCATCTATTTTATCATCCTCTGCACTATATGCAAGATATGGCTGGGAAATATTTAACATTTTGATCTTATCCACAATCGGATAATCTGAATAAAAAACAATAATCTTTTGATGTTCTCGACAGAATAAAATAAATTTTTCAAGACCATGGTGCTTAACCAAAGGCAAGTACGCCAACGGATTTTGATGCATCCATTTAACAATAATGTCTTTCACCGAATTTGCCGGTATCCCCAGTTCTTGGGCTGCCCACATATACTGCTGGTCAGCTAACCCTTTAACCTCTTCTCCGGATTTCCGCTCGCGTAATTCTCTAAAAGAATTAATCACCGTCAAAAGCTTTGGACTTAAGATAGTAGCGTAGAGTAACGCCGGTGTTAATAAAACTTTAAGTCCTAACGATGAATATAACGTTCCATCAACATCAAGGACAATAGCTTTAGACACATTAAACGAAGCCGCCATGACGCTGCTGCCTAGTTTATTTAATGGCTTATTTAATGGGTTCTTCATCGCCACACATACAGAATTTTAACATCACGTCATTTAGCCTTAGCAGCATCATCCAGGAACATCTTGACGGTTTCTTTGCTGTAAGGATGCACAATCATGCCGTCCATGAATTGCGGAACCACGGTAACGATATGGGCACCGGCGGATAACCATTGAGTAACATTCAAAATTTCACGCGTTGACGCGGCGATGATCTGCGCTTTTAAATCATTGTTGTCTAACAAGTCTCTTAAGATGGTAACTTCATTTGAAGATTCATAACCCATATTATTGATGCGGCCGCAAAAAATGGACACATAGGTTGCTCCAGCTAAGGCTGCGAGAAAACATTGCTGGGCACTCATCATGGCCGTGACATTCACTCGGATAGCATGCTTGGTTTCAAGTTCATGGATAACGGCTAAATTATCAAGCTCACCATTGGGCCCATGGATGGTGATCTTCACATTAATGTTCTTGGCCCAAGTGGCGATGTCTTTGGCCTGTGATAACATTTCTTTGGGGTCATTGCTTGTCACTTCAACGGAAACAGGATATGGCGCCAATAGTTTTGCGATTTCAATCGTCCGAGCTTTGACACCAGCCAAACCACCGGTAACCCCTTCTTTTAAAAGGATGGATGGATTTGTGGTCACCCCACGGATAATGCCCATCGCGTGGTATTTTTTAATCTCTTCGAGTTTGCTGCTGTCTAAAAAAATTGCCATAGTTACAATTACCTTTCGTGGCTTATTTTGCTGCCAATGATTCCCATTTATTACTCATCTGCATGATGCGCGGGTCTGACACAATCATATGCCAGATGACCGCTTGAAAACTTTCTGCGTGCGGGGTGATGGTATCCGCAGCGACAGGCGGGACAATCACACAAGCATCCGCAACCTTGGCGGTATACCCGCCATCACGGCCAACCACGCCGATGATTTTAGCACCAACTGTTTTGGCATGATCTAACGCAAACACCAAATTAGCACTGACATTCTTTTCTTTACTGCCGCCACCAACCGATAGGATCCAAACACAATCCTTACTATTAAGCTTAGAGCCTTTTAACCATGCAGCAAACGTCGTCTCCCAACCTTCATCATTGGTGCGGGCTGTTAATTCCGAAACATTATCTGTCGGTGTATACGCTTCGAATCCGCCAATCTTCCTAAAATCATTCACCGCATGTGAGCAATTACCCGCACTGCCGCCAACACCTAAGAAAAAGATACGCCCGCCTTCACCGCGCACTTTTAAAAGCAATTGTAGCATGGACTCAACCTGCTGTTGATCGATTCCCTTAATGATTGCAATCGCTTCTTCCATGTAACGTTTGACGTAACTCATTTAAACCTTTCTAAGCAACATTCGGCCGTAGGAACTTAACATGTTTGCCTGTAGGAAATCTTGGAAATTCGCTCTGACATCTGGAGAAGAAAGAATAAGGTCTTTGATAAACGCTGATACCTTGATCGACGGATTTTCATTGATTGCGGCAGCAACGATATCTACATCTAAGATGCCTGGCGTTGAAAATTCCAAGCATTCAAAGCCATGCGCTGCAGCCAATGTTTGAAGACCCTTCGCACTAAACACATTCATGCGATCCGGCGGATAAATATTTTTAGCATGTTCTCCCAATTCTTTGACATCAAAACCAGAAGCCAAGATCGTTGTGATAAAACACAACCCACCCTTGTCCAACATCTTGTTCACCGCTGTTAATACAACGCCTGGATGGCTTGTGTGATCTAAAACCTCAAAAAGCGTAATCATTTGAGCTGGAGTTTTTAAAACTACTTGATTGATAGACCCATTAATGATTTCAAAACCTGTCGACGGAGTATTGCAATATGGTGAAATCAAGGTCTTTGACTTAAATGCCGACGATGCCATTGCCTCTAAATAGCGCTCTTGCCCTGTATTTACATCCACCCAATGAGATGCGTTCGATACATATTCTGCTGCGGAATCAAGCACCCATTCTAAGCGAGGCTTGATAATCTTTGCTTTGCGAGACTGTTGACTTACTTCGGATAATTGTTCACGCCAAAAAACTTTTGACGGTGCTGCTTTCATGAATGACGCAATCGCCTCATCCGATGGTCTCGGAGAAATATAGAGCGATGCACATGACGCGCATTCGTGATAACTTAACGAAAAACGTTTAAAAGCAATTTTGTTTTCATTTGAGCCGCAGGCTGGGCAAGAAATATTCTCTAAAGAACAGTTAGCCAACAGGCGATCAACATCGCTTGAGAGCATGGCAATGTACTGCTCAATCATTTTAGACGGTTTGATGTCCGCTTGGCTGTACTGCTCATTGATGACAATGTTTTTCATGATTCGCCTCATTAGGAGCCAACAGCCCCGCGTCAATATAAGCCCTGGTGATCAATTGCATGACTTTGAGGGCATCGGTCGACGACGCATGTTCGACCGGCTTATCTTCTTTAATGCAACGGACAAATTCTTCCACTTCCAAGTCCCAGGACTGGTCCCTGTCAAAATAGGTGATTTCTTCCGATGGGTTTCCAACGGCATGCGCTTCATCTTCAAACTGCCGTTTAGCCACAATGAGCTGTTCCCGCCCATAACTACCTGACTTTGATAATAATCCTTCAACAACGAGATATCCGGTTTCTAACGTGATATCGATGCGAAAGGTATGCTTCCAGAATGTGGCCGATGAATGCATCATCGCATCAATGCCTTGGGCCCCTTTTAAGATCACATAAGCATTGTCTTCGACATCAAGCTTCCAAAATTCTTTACTCGCAAAACAGCGTACATCAGCAAAATCACCGCCGAAGAAACGAAAAAGATCCAGCATGTGGATACCTTGGTCGAGCAAAATGCCCCCGCCGGAAACATTCTTGTCATTGCGCCAGGATTGCTTAAATTTGACCCCGCCCGATTTGCCATAAAGCCCGCGGATATTCACAATACGGCCCATGCGGCCGCTATCAATGATGACCTTGGCTTTAATGATGCCAGGATGCCAGCGATGATTAAAACCAAACATTAGCTTAAGTCCGGGTTTCTCAGACTTACGTATATTAATGATGTCCTCGACATTGCGGCCCGGGGGTTTCTCACAAAAAACATGCATCCCACGATCCAACGCAGCGATACAGCACGCCGGCGCATACACGTTCGGGGTACAGACAAAAACAATATCCGGCTTTAAGGCAAGCGCGGCTTCCAGCGTATAGAAATGCCGATACCCGGGCACCCGGTCTTTTACAGAAGGGTTCGGGTCCACGATGCCTAACAGGTTAAGATCCCCGGTACGTTCAATGACCGCCTTGCGGATCTCTCCCATATAACCATAACCGGCAATGATGCAATTCAATTTCTTCGCCATAGGCGTGTATTTTAACGTCCGCCTTTCGAAAAATCAACCGCTTTCGATTCTAACTCATCCGCCGTATACCAGGTAAGCCCCACCATGAGCCAAAATGGGATCGCGTAATAAGGCAATTCCAGAACAACTAAGATCTGCGCGGCAACCAGCCAATAGATCAAAGCACTAATGAGCAATACCCCCTCATAACAACGCACCCTTAAGAATAACGCCGACTTACGCCAGACCCACCCCACGAGTAAAACGATCAGAATGATCCCGACAACACCGCAGCGGTAAACCAAATGCAGGAATAAATTATGCGGTGTGATCCAGCCGTCACGACGCCATTCGATGGATGCCCAATCCATGGCTTCAATGCTCATCGAGCGCTGCGGGTAACCAAAACCCAGCCCGAGCCATGCTTTTTTATGCCAAACTTCCGCGATCATATCCCGCCAGATCAATATCCTAAACAACATATTATTGTAAGCAACAGCCAAGGATCGGTATTGATCCCCCTCCTCCTCATTGTTCGGCGAAGGAAGGGATAAATGGCTGGGGGTATTTTGATCCCTACTTGGTAAATTACCTGCGGTTTCCTTTGATACATCCGGGGGATTATCTGCCACGCGGACTGACGCATCGACCTTCCCTGAGTTAACGTCGGAGGTCCCGTATGCGTACGGATTGTACATTTTCGCCATTAAAGGCTGCGGCACATATTTACTTTGTTTTATCTGTTGATTGACCTTGTTATACCGCTCGATCACGCCTTGCGGGGATAAAATGGACATGATGCCGTTGTGATCGCCCTTGAACCACGACACTCCTAAAACGAGTACAATACAAAAACAAAATCCGGTCAAACGCCAGCGCAGGGGCAAAGGCAGCAAATAGCCTACAGATGCACTGATCAAGAACAATAACGCCGCTAAAGCAGATACCAAAGATGTCCTTGCCCCGGCGAATAGGTTATCGGGGTGAGAGCAGACGACGAGCAAAAGTACAAGCATCAGCCGCGTCCTGCTTTTTTGCATGCGCAGCAGCGCAAATAAACACAAAACAATAAATGAGTATCGAAAATATGAATCGGGGCTGATAAAGAAACAGACAAGTACGGAAATACCGAAGAGCATGCGCAGACCCAATTCATTAAAACGGCAGATATTCAACGCTGTAAAGATAAAAAGGGCAAAGAACGCATAATACAGCATTGCGGCATTGCGCAGGCTTAAACCAAACCACTGTTGGGATGTCAGCGCGATCATGGTTAAAATGTAGAACACCAGCAAACCCCAGCTTTTTGATACACTTGAAAGCCATTTCTTTTTATTCTCCAATAATAAAAAGAATATCAGGGCGCAAATGAAGAAAACGACTTCCCCGATGAACAGAGGCAGTTTCACCACAGGCAAGTCCACATGCAGTTTTGCGAAAACATGGCCGAATAAAGCACTAAGCACCGCATACATACCGGCTAAACAAATGATCACCATGCTCCATCTTAATTGCCGGTTTTTAAGCAATTCTCACCACTTTCTTTTGACCGAATACCATACGCACGCCAGAAAACGTTTGGAAAAAAATGTCTCCGGAGAAGCAAACAAAGCCTTAAAGAATAATCCCGTACCAAAAAGAATGTCCCTCTTGATAATCTGCGGCACATATAAAACTTTGATGCGCTCTTGATAAGCCTTAACTTTTTGATGCGTCTGCTTAGCGACTGAAGCCTGCATCAACGCTCCAAAGAACCGGTCAAATAAAGGCAAGATCGCTTTTGGGTCACCTTGCAAAGGATCAAAGATCAGCATATCCCGCAAAGCGTGTGCTTGTGACACATTCAAGTCAGGTAAAAGAAAATCAATATTACGTTCGATAATGCTCTTGATCTCATCTTTGGTGCGCGTTAAATTCTTTTGTGATAACGATTGCCCGTGAGCGCGATATTGTAACCCAACGGCCCCTACATTGGCCAATAAAAAAGACCGTGCCGTGCGTACCCACAGGTCATAATCCTGACAAATGCGCAAGCGTTCATCATACAGTCCGACCTTATCCAGCGCAGACTTGCGGATCATGACGGTCGGATGAGAAAGGCAGAACCAATTCATGGGACTAGCAGTAAAAAGACCCGCGCTAATCTCCCAGGGATCTGTCGGGAACCTTCGAAGGCCCTGCACACGGCCGTTAATATCAATGGTTTCCTGCCACATGCCTACCACCGCAACCGATGGATGCACATCTAAGAACTTTACCTGCATTTCAAAGCGCTGCGGTTTGGCGATATCATCCGCGTCGATGCGTGCGATATATTGACCTTGAGCGGCACGTATCCCGATATTCAAAGCCGCTGTTTGTCCGATATTTGCTGCCTGAGGCATATATCGGATGCGCGGATCATCAAATGAACGGACAATGGACGGCGTATCATCGCTGCTTGCATCATCAACAATGATAAATTCAAGATCACGGTACTGCTGTGCCAGAATACTTTCAATGGTCTGACGCACAAAAGGACCGCCGTTATGTACGGCCATCACCACGCTGACCTTAGGAATTTTTACTTGTGTCATTTAGATCTTTTTAGATCCTTCAGCCAATGCTGCTGGCTGACATGCCATTGGACCGTCTGTTCAATGCCTTGTTCAAGCGTTGTTTTGGGCATCCAACCCAGGATATCCTTTGCTTTATCAATATTCGCCCAGGTATCACGCATATCGACTTTCGGGAATGCCTGATGCTTGCTTTTCGTTGTCTTCCCCATAGACTTCTCGATGAGCGCGATCATCTGATTCAGGCGGTAAGGTTTATCGGATCCTAAATTGATCACCTCATAACCGACCGGCTTTAGCGCTGCGACTGTTCCCGCAGCAATGTCTTCCACAAAAGTAAAGTCGCGGCTTTGCGCCCCGTCTCCAAAAACATCAATGGGTTTCCCATCCTGCATGGCCTGAATAAAACGGAAATAGCTCATGTCCGGACGGCCCATGGGGCCATACACGGTAAAATAGCGCAAAACGGTGACATCAATGCCGTAAAGATAATGATAGGTATACGCCATCATCTCCGCCGATTTCTTGGTCGCGGCATAAGGAGAGATCGGCGTATTCACCGGTAAGGCCTCGCTAAAAGGCATTTTCCCGCCGGCATATAAAGAAGATGTGGACGCCAGAATGAATTTCTTCACTTTATAAGTGCGGCATATTTCCAATAAATTAAGCACGCCTAAAATATTGGTCGTGCAATAAACCTTTGGATTCTCTAAACTTTTGCGCACTCCCGCCCTGGCCGCTAAATTGATAACCGCCGCAGTCTGGTGTTTCTTGAAAATAGGCTCCAATGCCTGGGCCTTCTCGATATCGGCTTTATAAAAAATAAAATCTTTTTCTTTCTTTAGCAGTGCCAGACGGTACCGCTTCAGGCGAACATCATAATAATCATTGAAATTATCAAGACCGACCACGCTGCAGCCTTGACGCAGCAGTTCTAAAACCGTATGATACCCGATGAACCCTGCGGCCCCGGGAACTAAGACAACCGGTTTTTTAGCCATATGTTTCCTTTCTTATGCAAACAATCGCTTATAATCAACAATGTCCAGATCCAATCCAAAACGATGCCGTATATCCGCAACACCCGCCGTTATTGCCATGCTCTTTAGATAAACACCGTTGATCTCATCCCAGGGTTTAAGCCACGCCCCCTCGACTCCTTTAAGGTGAATATATTGCACATAATCCAAATGCTGTAAATGTACCACCGGCCGTCCTAATAATAAGGCTTCCTCCAAAACCGTCGTCCCCATACCAATGACCACGCGTGCTTGCGTTAGATCTTCTTTAAGCGGAACATGACCGGTCAGCACCAGCCAGCCACCATCGACCTGCGCTTTGATCCAACG
>JANNCL010000111.1:0-24567 GCA_031386565.1 Candidatus Omnitrophota bacterium | reverse complement strand
AGGAGATTATCCTGCTAAAGATCGGATTTTTCAAGGCTTCTTGTAAAATTATTGCCATATCCTTGGCCGTGGTATATTGCACCGTCGCTGAAGGTAAGCCGTTGGCATTGCTAAAACAGGTATGCACCGCGCCTAGCTGCTTTGCGCGCGCGTTCATGAGGGCCACGAACTGCATCTGCGTCCCGCCCGCCGCCTCCGCGAGCACATTGGCCGCATCATTGGCGGATTTAAGCAATAAAGCAAACAACAGGTCCTTGACCCGGTATTGTTCGCCCGCCCTTAGATATAATTTTGTCTCGGGGACCTGTGTTGCCCTGGAAGAGACCGTGACCATCTGGTCTAACGGCAATTTCTCCAGCACCAGGAGCGCGGTCATGATCTTGGTGGTACTGGCCGCATAGATAGGGCGCTGGGGATTCTTCTCATATAATGCGGTATTGGCCGTGACATCCCATAACAAGGCGGCGGCCGCGGAAGGAAGGGCGGCGCGGCGATAATGTTTTTTACGATGACGCATGGCGTCCCCGTTTGCCGGTAATACCAGTATCGCGATCAATGCCGTTACCACAATGTGCCTTAACATATCGTGCTCTTTGCCGCCGCCTCATGCACGCACGCAATGGCCTTGGCGATGCCCGGCGTCGGCATTTGCATGGATCCCTGCGCCAGACCGACATGCCAGCCTTTCGCCGTCTTGACGATCGATACCCTCACATGCTGCAACAGGTCCTCATCATGCACCAGCACATACACCAGCCCTTTGGCCTGCCTGGGATCAAAAAGGTATTCTTTAAGAACGACCGCACACTCTCCATCGGAGAAGTCGCTCATGGAAAAATGATCCGGATCGAATTGCGGTAACGTATAGTGTTGGATAAGACTTGCCTCTTTTAGCGGGATGTCCGCATGTTCCTGTTTGGTCAGCAGCAGCTCATAAAATTCTTGTTGGCCGGTCGCTTGCCATTTGCGTTCGAATTTCGTGCCATAGTTGGCACCGATGATAGTTTCCTCTAGCTTAAAACCACTGCCCGCGATCTGTTCATTGACCCACACCGCATAGGGCTTAAAATCGGTGACCACCTTCATCGCGCCGCCGTCAATAAGGCGGCTGTTGGCTAAACGTAAAAAATCTGTTTTCATCAGCCGGTGCTTGATATCGGACTTCTTGGGCCACGGCGGCGGAAACAGACAATGGATAAAACGGATGCTTTTAGGTGCGAATAAATATTCAAATGCCGGTCGTACGTCCATGCGCATCACCCGCGCATTAGCGGTCGCGACCCGGCTCAATTTTCTTAAACTCCGGCTGACTCGTTCGCAGTATTCTTCAAAGCCGATATAATTGGTATCCGGGTGTTCTTCTGCCTGCCGTGCCAAATATTCACCGTTGCCTATGCCAATTTCTACCTCTACAGCGCGTGTGTTGCCAAAAACTTTACCCCAGTCCGCCGGCCGCTCCTGGATTGACGGATCCAGGTAAGGCTTAAGAGAAACATACAAGGGCCTCACTTTATCCTATCCCAGCCTTGAGCGGTCAACACGCCCTTACAAAATTTCAACGGCATTAATTCCTCGTCGCTTACAACACCATCGGGAATAACCACCTTGGTCACGTAATATTCTACCGTGCACCTGTCTGCCGGTGAGGCAGATTTATCTTGTGTTTCGCTTGTCTTATAGGGATTGTTTAATGTCAGGGGAACTGAAGCGCCATGGCCTTCGTCTGCATAATTATATCCAATGGTGATGGTATCGCCCATGATCGCATGGACTTGAGGCTGGGTCATGCCCAGTGTCAATTTCCTTAAGGCGGGGCCGTTGAGCTCAAAAGTGCCTGAGGTCGATGCCGCGACAGGATTATATGATTCATTCAGCGCGCAACCTGCGGCAGAAAGAGCGAACATGGCTAATAGGATATATCTGAACATGGGGGTATTATACATAAACTAAAGAGATCAACAATAGGAATTATAGCTCTGCGTTCAAATAAGCCTTGCGGCGGCCTTCAGGTAAACGTTCTATAGCGTAGCGTAACATGACCCTTGGCATATGTTTATAATTGCGGCAAAGAAAATCTTCCAGCACATCCTGCCCCACCCTTTTACCAACCTCGCGCAGCATCCAGCCGACGGCTTTATGGATCAAGTCCTGTTTATCCTTGAGCAGCATGCCGGCTAAGATCAGCGTCGGTTCGCTTTTACGCTTACAAATATTATAAAAACTAGCCACGATGGCGATACGGCGTTTCCATAAGTTGGATGATCTGGCTAACTTAAAAAGGATATCGTGAGTTTTTCCGTCTAAATATGCACCGACGATATGATACGCACTTAGATCCACCAGATTCCAATTATTGATCCGCGCGGCCTTCTTTAAATAGAACTCAAAAATGACCTTACGCTTTTTGTCATCCGCCACTTTGAATTGCGCGACCAAGATCAACACCGCCGTCAGCCGCTCTTCATGAATAGGACTATCGAGCAATAACGCAACATCTTTAAGCGTTAGATGCAGGTACTGACGCGCGATCGAACGCTGCCGGGGCACCGTTAACCCGATAAATCGGTCGCCGTGCCCGTACTCTCCTTTGCCAGTCTTAAAGAACTTCTTTAAGACTTCGGCTTTGGCAGGATCCGCATGCGCGCGCAGCTCTTGACGCAGTTGACTTAGATCATTTGTTATCATATAATCCTAAAAAATCGGACATCCCCCATGTCTCACGAAGAAAGCCCCTTTTAACTCCCCCGGAATTTATGGAGAATTATGTCATGCCATCCTTATTCTTGTCTATCAAATTTAATGAAATTCAGCGTCAAGAACTTGCCAAGGCACTCTTTAACGCAGGAAATGTTTCATTCGGAGCCCTAGTGCTTAATCAAACTGTACTGGGACATCTAGATATTTTCGTCCTTACAATAGGATTATTTTGCTTCTTTTCATTTTTTTACTCAGGTATACTATTGCTAGGAACAGAAAGGAGGGCTTCTAAATGAATCCGGTTTTGCCCACATTCATTGTTATGGCACTTTTTAGTATCTTCATTATCTTCTTTATAGCGCTGCCAAATTCGAAAAAATAAATAGTCTTTCTACGGCATCCCGATCGGCAGATTGAATCTCATGAAGCTAGGCGTATAATATTGCCGGATCAAAGCAAAATAAGCCCTTCGTAGCTCCGGATGGACCTGCGACCGCTGTATCATCATATTCGTGAACTTGATCTTTTTGATCATGTGGGATTCCGGTTTATCGGTGCGCGGATCGCTGAAATTATCAATGCGGTCGAAGACTTTGATATGCTGCGCAACCAGACCCAAAATGGACGTGTCCGCGAACAAGCGTGTCATATAATCCTCGTCTGATTCGCCGAACCGTTTCGTTAATTTAATAATGACTTCTAAGATATCTTTGGCCATCCTCTCATCCGTTACCTTCTCGAACGCATGCAATAGCTTACGCATGATCGCCTCTTCGATCTCTTTAAGACGCTGAGCTTTTTCTGCTTGCGGCAATGCGTCAAAACCTTTGATCGCATCGACCTGCTGTTGTCTCTTCTCCTCGATCGTATCGTGCAGCAAAGTCGCGATGAGTGGTATATGCGGATCCACCTCATGAATAACAAGAAGATACCGTAAAAGCTTCGTACTGATCAGCCGGTCCAGAACACTTAATGGATGTTTTAAATAAGGCCACGGGACATTCATCCGGCGCCCTTCAAAATGTGCCTCGGTCGCAATATCAAAAGCGGTCCCCAACAACGCTTCATTGAGCGTCACCCGTATTTGCGCTGTTTTCTTCCTTATCCTTACGGTTAATTTATCGATGCGTTCCCCGAACCATGCGGCATCATAATCAATGCTGCGGAATTTATAGACATACATCGGGATATTCTCCTGACCGAACATGATGTTGGAAGCAAGCCCTTTTAACTGCAGCGCAAATTCTCTATAGAACCCGATCCATTTAACTTCTGTTGTCATCAAGAGCCCCCCTTCGCGCAGCCAGGCATCTTTTAACATTCTGCTGATGTTACGGGCAGAGATTATCGGCCCCGCTTTGATCTGGATCAGGTCCAGCATAGAACCGACATAGTTATAAATGATCAGATCGAATTTTTCTTTAGGTAAGGGATGAAAATTACCCGCGTCACCCGAACGAAAATCAAAATAAGCCCGGTACTCTTGCCTGACCGTAACAAATCCTTCCGTGTCCGGATCGGTAAAATACCGCTGCCGCATGGCGCGTTCTTCCTTCGTTTCTTTGGCACTGTTCGTATTCTTAAAATGGTCAATATGTATCCTTAATGCACGGGCTTCAAACGTATCTAAAAGACCCGCGACAATAACGATCTTAAAGATATCCGGACTCAACCGTCGGCCGTTCCACAGCTGCGGATTATTGCGGTTATGTTCTAAAATGAACATCATCACCCGCATGGCCTCGGTGCTGGTTGGAAATTCCAAATGCCGTACGCCTCCCCATGACAACACCTCAAGAGTGGCATCGGCACCGCGCGCAACAAATGCCTGCGCGATCTGCGGGATGATCTTTTTCAAAAGTCCTAAGGCGCCCATTCTTTGCGGCCTTGGCCCAGTATAAAAGATATTGAAGTTATTATGCGATCTCCGCCACTGATCATATACCTGTGCTTTGTACTCTGATTGTTCATGAACATGCTCAAGACCCAGTTCCTGGCCGCGTATGGCATAAAGTTCATGCACGATCGACACCGCATCATTGGCAATAATGACAGGATAAGATTCATGCCCGTCCCGCCATTGGCCGTGCAAACCAGAAAATGTATACATTTTTCCAAGCTTTTCTTTTAATTCAGCCAATAATCCATCGCCCAGTTCAATGATGATCGCTTCCTGAAGCAGGCGTAGCGTTGTAACATCGCCTATTTGTCTTAAGAAGTTCTCGATCAATTTTCTTTGACTTTGGTAAGGATCTAAGCGCTGTTCATGAATACCATCCCTCTTTAAATCCAGCTGATCACGCGTAACATGTTCTTTGATATAACGCTGCGTGATCTCCATGACGCGAAGTTTATCGATCTCCGCAAGCGCTGGTTGGCTTCGCGCCGGATCAATATCCGTTTCCTGATAGAGATGTATTTCGGAAGGTTCAAGTTCGCTTAAAGATTTCTCTGCGTCTTTATCTAGATCAAAGAGCACGACAAGGTGCCGGATAAAGCCCTGCGGGGTCCCGATCGCAAGATCTGATAATACCCGTCGATAAAATGTTGCCAGATCATCCTGACCTTCAATATTATAAGGTGATAACGCATTGATCAACGCCCTGCGCCTTGCGGGGTCAAGACGAATGGCCAGGAAATACGGGACAGCCATGGTCAACACCGCCGCTGCTTTGCGCAGATTCTCATCCACAATATGTTCCGTCTGCTGGTACTTCGCCCAAACAGCCATTTGGGCGATCATCAGATCATCGTTCATGGTGGGCTGATTGATCTTATAAAGCCGTGTTTCAAAGCTGATAAGCCCCCCCGTTGAACCGGCCGGAATGCTCAGCGGCACACCCTCCGGCCAGGCGATGACAAATATCCGCACGACCTGGTCAATGCCCCAAACGATTTTTTTAGTTATCTCCCTAGGCGAGCGGTGCACGGGAATGATCCTGCCCTGCTTAGCAAAATTATTCCCGATCCAATTTTGATAATGTTGAACATCTTTTTGGGCATCCTCGTCACTGTTTGCAAAAGCCATTACTATCCCCAGATCCAGGGACATTTCCTTTGGCACCGCGATCAATGCCGCATCACCGACCAAACGCGTCTCATGTGCGTGTTCGCTGCGAAATATCTTTCCGTTATCGAGCAATTTCCATAACGCGCTGAATTTTTGCCTTGAATGCGCCTCAAAATAAGCCAATACCTGTTCGATCTGTCCGCCTTTTTCTTTGATGTGAACAGGCTTAAGATGCTCCCTGCGCTTTTCGTCAAACTTGACAGCCATTTCTTCCGAAACCAGCGCACGTACGATCGCAACAGCCAAATCTTCATTGTCATTGAGTGCGATCAACAGGATATCTTTCCCATTCTTTTGTGCCCAGGCGGAATAAAACGCATCATTCTGGCCAACAAATAATCTTTGCTTAGCCATTAACTTCACAAAGAGTTCCGCTTTTTCCCTATCCATTGCTTCCAGGAACGCCAGCACTTCCTTGATAATAGTGCTCTCATAAAACGTCCGTTCAACAGGGTAAAACCCGTTGATCTGCGGCATATTGCTGTCACTCATCCTCGACAAAGGAATAACGACATCCTTCCACCCCATCCCAGGCCTTAACTCGAACCAATATTGCTGAACCATGTGTTGTTCCATAACAGGAACGACTTCGAATTTCAGCCGGGTATGCCATATCTTGGCCGAAACGATCGCTAACCATAACGGAACCAGCCATGCAAATGTGGCGTTCCCGTTCTTCCACACTGTATGCGTGGCAAAAATAGTTGCCGCTGTTAAAATATACGCCATTATTCTATTCGACCGCTCTACCCGTGTTATCAAATTATCCACGTTTACATTGTCCGTTAACGGCAAACGACTGCGCATGCCCTTATGATCATCATCCTCGCCGTACACTTTCTTAATATTGATCAGGCCAAAAATAATGAAATCCCCAATATACTTCACGATATAATACGCAAGCCATGCAACCCAATAGAGGATGGCAAGACCAGAAAAAATAAGGCCAAAGGCCAACAACAACCCTCCCAATTCTTGATTTAAAAATGGCGCTAATAATATCGACACAAGATCAACAATGACACCTGCGATGATAAGCTTAAATGAACCCAGGGAAAGGTTCCATGTCTGCAATGTCCCAGAATCTATGACCAAAAAACCTCGCAGCGTTCTCTGCTTATTGATCAATTGAAGCTGATTGCTGATACCTTCAGCTTCATCGCGTCCCTTTTCATGCGCCTCAACCTGATTTATAAATTCCACTGCCTCACGACCGCTTAAACGCTTCCCCTCGGGAAGACCCTTGGTTAAGATCGCATAGATCACCTCTTGGGGAGTTTGCCATTCGGCGATAGGGATCAACCAACCCCATCCCTCATACAGCACCGCTCCCTTATCTTCCAGCGTATACCGTTGCGCGATAAAGCCTTCGACCGGCATCATATTATGTTCGCGTAAATAGGCCATCAAATACCTTGTCCAAAGCGCGTAATTCCTAAACTTTTCCGCAATATACAGATCCGTCTGATTATCGGCAGCTTTATCTTCTTCTTCATCACTCCAGTTATGAACAACACTCCTGCTTGCGAGTGTCCGGGCGATCGCTGTTTTAATAAAACGCGCATCGTTAATACCAGCGCTCGAACGGTTCTTTAAATACCAGGGGACATATACTAGCTCGAAATAAATTTGAGCCCGGCGCTGTTCAGCAGTGAAGAGCGCTTCATTATGTATCACCTCCTGCTTGTATCGTTTATTCAGCTCGCTTTGTCTTGCCAACACATTCAATCGCACAAGCTGGATCGGCGATGCCGCGCGGGCTTTTTCAAATCGATGATTAGGATGCGTATCAATATAATAAATCTTATTAACACCCATAGCCTCCAGGAATCCGAAACAAGACGGGCACGGCTCATAGGTCACGATCACATCAAAGGAAGCCAGCGGATAATCCAATCGTTTGGCGATAGCAACGATCTTTTTATATGAATCTTCATCATTAGATAATTTGCGTTTGCTGATCAATAAATACAGTTTATTTAAACGTGCCTCAAGCCTGGCCCGCTTTACCGGATCCTTAACCCCGGTACGAATGGCCTCCAACAGCACATCGAAGGCCACATTCACTTCCGAATGCACAGTGAGATCATTGAACGCGGTGCTGACCACTTTGCCGTTACGCAACGCCGTCGCTCCGACGGTTATAATGGGCAGCTCCTTATTTGCTTCGCGTTCCTTTGCTAAGGCATCGGTGCGCGCGTATAAGTCCCTGGCCGCCCGCAGCACCTGCTCGTTGACAATGTTCTTCAACACCTCTTCCTGTGTATCCACGACGCTTAAAACATCAAGATTGGCCTGGTTGATGGTCTTGCGTTTGAGCAGCACATCACGGAAATATTTCATCCAGGGATCCCAGAATTCTGCCCCATATAGAAATATCGGCATCTGGCGCTCTTTGGGCAATGACCCGGTCGTGATGACCGTGAGCAGTTTAAAGAGCACATCAAAAGTACCTACACCGCCTGGGAAAGCGATCACGCCAAGGGTGCTGTATTGATAGATCACCATCTTCCGCAAGAATAGATGACGCAACGCAAGATTAACATCGCCGGCTTTGGATTCTTTCTCTAGAACGATCAGTTTAGCCGTAAACGGCTGCTCCCGTTCCCTGGCGATCGATCTCGCCCGTTCAAATCCTTCGATGACTGCCGCCCCGATACCCTGCGGCTGCATGATCATGATGCTGACACCGGTTAGGGCCAATTGTTCGCCCAATATCATGGCTTTATTGTAATAAATATCCCCTTTGCTTTCCCCTTTGGCCGCTCCGAGAATAGTGACCACATTATGTAGCGGCTTTAAACGCTGAATGATCATGTTCAAAGAATCGGCGATCTCTTGAATATTAAGTTTAAACTTCTTCCAGGGAGATACTTTCTTTGACCGGTCAAGAGATGCGATCAAGGCTTCAATGTCGGCCTTGGTCTTGATGTTAGCGGGATCGAGGAGCGTGAATAATTCATCCGGATGCGTCACCAGATACCCCCGCTTATATACATCGATCATGAGAGACCTGAACTCATCGTAGAATCCCGGTTCCGCTAAATACAGCGGATAATCCTTGCTGATGACGGTCCTTAATTTTAATGAGAGATTGGTAAAGATCTCATTGAACGTCCCGAAACCGCCCACAAAGAAGAAAGCCCCGACGCTTAATAGGACGAATCCTAATAATCTCGGTGAGAAATGATCGAAAGGCATAAAGATATTCACATCATCATTGGGTTTTTGTTCGAATGCCAGCTTTATCCCCAGCCCCACAGAATTCTTATGGCGGGCAATATGATTGATCGTCTGCATGACTCCAGGTCCGGAACCGGAGATCAACGCAAAACCCAGCTTGAGCAACAACTCACCCATGATGCGCACCGACTCGGAAGTCACGCGGGCGGATCCGTATCCGCCGACCGCGGGGCCTATCCCGGCGTTCAACTGCGACATGACTTGATAAAATTCCCTGATGATCTGACGGACATCGGAGCTAGTTAAACCTTTGGTCTTCTGACGCCGCTCTTCTAATTTTGCGGCATGCCGTTGCCCGGCAAGATCACCCAACTGTCCATTCAGCGCATGCGTCAATCCAACAATGGCCCCGGCTTCGTGTATTAAAGAATTAATGATCTCGCTTTCATTCTTCCAGCCTTGCGGCAAAAGAACAATAACATCACGTTCAATTCTGTTTAAATGGATACGTTGGTGAAAAGCCATGATCTGAGGTTGAGATACACCGCGCAAAGTCTTTAACCATAACACAATAGCGCGCTGCAGCAGCGGCGGGGCATTGATGACAATGGTATTCTCATTACGCAGCAATGCGATCATGCGCTCGATCTGCGGGGCATACGCCGGAAACTCCTTTAGCATCGGACGCAATAAGCCTGCGGCCATTTCTTTTTCCTGGGCATAATTATACGCCGCCGGGTCATTATTCAATACGGCCCGCACCGCACGCTTCACCGTACCTAAATGCTTTGCGGCAATAGCGCCTAATGAACCCTGCTGGCGCTGTGTCATATCCCAGGTGCTGCGGGCAAGGTCATTGCTGCTACCATTGCGTCCGGTAGCAACGAACACAAGGTCTGTAATGCCATGCATCTTTAATTCTTCCCTTAAACCCTCTTCGGCCAAATACGCTAATACAGCCGCGCCCTCAAGGACAATCCCACGTTCCTTAAAATAAGTTAAGGCCGCTGTGATACGTTTAGGATCGACTAGTACCAGGCCATCCGCCCCGCCGCGCAAAGTCTTTAGCGCTAGTGCTTCCAGACTCTTGGTATCAATGCCATTCTCCTCGTACTCTCCTGTTTGAGGCAAAGCAAAATAGATCCGCTTGCCGGAATAGATCGAATCATACCCATGACGGGTACGCTCGGTCTGAACCAAATATACCCGAACCCCGGTCTTCATTAAACGCGCTGCGACCGTAATGCCGCTGGCCAGTCCGCCAGCTCCGACAGGAATGATCACCGCGGTCTTAGTCAGATCATGTCCGCTTAATGACTGGAATAATCGCATGCCCAAGGCAGCGTATCCCAATATCGCAGCGCGGTTAGCATGTTCCACAAAATATGCGCGTTTCTTCATCTGGGGCAGATTCACAAAATCAAATGCTGCCTTGAACGCGGCATCATAATTCTCAAAAACAACATCCGGATTCTTCTTAAGATCCCCGATCACCACAGCATTATAATGCCGCATCCGATCGATCTTAGCAGGGGATGTGTTCTTCCCGACATAAACAATCGCTTTAAGTTCTGGACGGTTCAGGACCCGAGCTAAAACCATGACCGCCCACGCCAAGGCAATACCCTGATTCCCCGTTGTGGCCGTGACCACGCGATCGATATTCGGATTCCTTAACACTGCCAAAATAACCCCTACATTGATCCATGGTTTAAAGGAGCCTGTTTCATGATCCCCGAGAAGCGCAACGATCCTGCGAAAACCATCCTGGTCCGGTAACGCCGCAAAAGCAAGTTGATCCAAACCTAGATACTGCTTTAATAAACCGGCCTTATACTGGGTCGCGGTCAAATTGAAAATTACGGGGATATGGTACGGATTCGCCGGATTTCTTACGATAAGGCTGTTATCGACCTTCAAGAACTTGCGGCGTACCGGATTCTGAATTACAGCCGGTACCATTAAAGCAGGTACAGGCACGCGCACAACCAGCTCGATCTTATCCGCATTGGAATAAGATTGTATGCGGTAAATTCCAAAACGATAAGAGGGCACCACCACCATGCGCGTTAACCTTCCGAGAAAACGCGGCATTCTAAATGTCATAAAATCAAGCCAGGGATAAGCCATGATGATCGCATCCCTGCCGGGGAAACGGCCATTAGGAATTATTCCGTGATTATATTTAAACGCTCCCTTTAACCAATGGTAAGTTAATGCGGTGAAAGGACTATATGTCCGTAAAAATTTGATCCGCTCACGTCGTTGCTGGAAGGCTTGGGTGGCGATCAGACCGTCATCAATGCCTTTCAGGGCCTTGCCGCGGACTAAATAACGCTCTCTGGCTTGTGGATCTGCATCCCGTGCTGTCGGCAATCCCACCGCATAATTAAACATCGCATTACCGTCTATATCAACAACCCCATCTAAAGTAAAATCATTGGTCAAGATCTTGACCGTTTCGAACGGTGTTCCGGCAACATCAGAGAATATCAATTGGCGCATCATCGCCGAGGAAAGATTGACCCTCGTGCTCCATATCACCGAAGCTATGAAACGCCGTCCATCATTATGATCAAATACTTCCGCCACCACGTGGCCGCGCTGATGGTTCTGGACCTGAGCGTACACTTGTAATAAGGCCATCTGCTCTTGCGGCGCGGAAAACCAGATATCATTGTGAACGGCAGCGATCTGCGGAACATCCGATAGCGTCGGCCAGCGGTAAAGGAGCGTGACATTCTCTTGCGGGCGATGTTCAAAACGGAACATCAAATTAGGGTCTTTGCGGTATTTCTTCTCTAAGCGTGATAATTCAGCAATATCCCCGGCACGCGCCGCGTTTTGTATTGCCGCATATTTTTCCTCTGTTACCGCAATCGCCTCTTCTTTTAAATACCCTTCATTCTGGGCTTGAATGCCTTCTGTTTCGGTCTTTTGTTGTTCGTGAAGAATGACGGCACGGATGAAAGAAAGCGCTTCTATAGTTGATAATCGTTCCTGCAGCGGTAATTCTTGCGTTAATATCCTAAATAACCCTTCTGCCGCGCCGTTAATATGCCAAATGATCTTGCCGTTATCATGGCTGGAGATCGGTGCGCTCATGGGATCGCCGCGGCCTAAATAACGATTGATCTTAAGCAGAACATCGATGTTCCACTGATATTTCTTTGTAAAGCGCGGATTATACATCGGTCCCAGGATCTGGCCTTCCCCTGACATGAAATGTGAACCGCCGCTAACGATCATGCCCCTTTTCAAGCGCGCTTCATCTCTTCTAAAATCATTAAAAATAATCCTCGTTATATCTTTGAGCCAAATGCGCACATTGTCCGAATGAGATTGATCTCTCAATGCTTTAATTCTGTGTAATAATGCTATTTTCTGATCATACGTATTCTCTTCTAAAGCCTGCGCTTCGACCGCATTTATTGTCTCTATTAAGGCGCGGAACCATGAATTCGAAAAATCATGCCCCGCTAACAACTCTATCTGACGCTTTATCAGCGCGACTGTACCGTTAAGGGCGGTGATGACCTCTATTGCCTCCCGGCGCAATTGTTCGCTGTGCGCATATTGCAATAAATGCCCTGCGATCTCCAGATCTTCATCCAGAACATCCGAAAGATCTATGAGCGCATCTAAATTAATCCTATATTCTGCAGGGGCCATCACCTCAAAATGTGCCTTTGCCTCCAGTGCGCCTTTCAATAGACGCACAATATCCTTATGGACAGGATCATTATCCTTCGCAGGAACCTCTGTTCCGACAGTCTTGATAATCTGCTCCAATAAAGGAGCCTTCCTGGTCGCGTACCTGCGCTCTGCCACAATAAGACGGGTAAATACCGCCATCACCAGCAATAAAGCCCCGCTCAGCGTTAACATGATGATCGAGAAGGAAATGTTTTTGTCAGCCCCTTTAGACATAAGAGGACTTATCGGCAGATCAGGCTTAATAGCAACGATCGGAGCGCTTTGAGGCATTGCTTTTTGCGCGGACTGTGCACCAAGTAAAATAGGACCGGTGGTCAAAACAGTCTTGCGGACAACCAAAATATCCTTATTCGCGTATATTCTGTTAAGATCAACCAGTTTTTTCCCTTCCTTATCAAGAAGGTCGCTGACCTTATACTCGGTCTTTGTCAAACGTGACAATTTTCTGGACAATTGCGTTGCCGTATCCTTATCCTTGACCAGCAAATAATAATATTGCGCGCTCTCAAAAACATGTGGGTCTGATGTTACGGGCATTACTGCTTCAACTCTGATCCCCTCGGGGACAGGTTCCGCGGCATGAACGGATGAGCCAGTTAACGCCGCAGCAACAGCGATGGCTGCCGCTGCCATGATATAAAATTTCTTATTGGAAAAGATCCGGACAAAACGCGTGTAATTCTTATATGCCTGGATGAATAGTATGCCGGCAACAATGACCATGACCGTGGTCGCAAAATCGCGGTCGATGTCTACTTTCCGGGTCAAAAAAGCATTTAAAAAAGGATCGATCGGATATCGCAGCTTTTGGATCCAATGACCCAAATACATTCCGGCGACAAAAACAGACGCTTTAAAATACCATTTCCCGGTCATTGTTTCGATCGAACTATCGACCCAAGTCTTAAAGCCCGTCAATAACGCACGCACGTTGCCGCTGAAATTATTCGCCCTGTTCTTACCGACGAGGATGCTCTCATGCTGCGAAAAATGAACGACAATATTCTTAGTAAACAACGCAAACAGCTTAAATATCCCGACAGAGCCGATATATTGGTCATAATGCCTTGCCACGCGCATCTCGCTGAGGAAATACTTTTCAGTTTGTTTTAAGATCATCGCGTGTTTAGGATCAAAAAGTCCTATCGGGAACAAGCCGGCATTAATGCCTTGATGGAACATGGCGGCGCGCCATTGATCATAATGTTCATATAGCTGTAGTTCTTTTTCGTATAACCTGGGCCTGAATCCGATCAATAACAGATCCCCCCGTACTACTTGCCATAATTGCGGGACTTCATCCACACGCAAGACCCTGAATAGTCTAAATAACCAGGTGCTTTGGGTATATGGGTCATGTTTAACGCCCGGGATGTCATCGAGGATGGATTGAAATTTAATGATCTGCTTAAATACCGGCTCACCAAAAGCATCGTAACCGAACAATCGTTCTTGCCGGAAAATAATGTGCATCCGGGGATTGATCATGGCGTAAATGCTATTATGAACCAGCATCGAAATTACAAGCAAAGCCGGAAGCACCAAAGCAATACTAGCAATGATCACCAGTACCGCGATCAATCTTCCGGCGATATCCAACGCTAATGACGTATTCTTAAAGTCATGCGCCTGTACGGCAATGGCTTCTTCTTCGGTGGATGGTCCTTCATGTTTCTTGATCTGCCAGAAAGTTAGGAGCCCGGTCCTGAGGCCTAAAGCCTCGATCAACATTCTCATTGCGCGCCTTGCACGCTGTTGAGGCTTCTCTCCAAGAACTTCATTCCAAACAGCTTCCCCCCGCGTGCCGTGCGTCGCGATCGGGAAAACGCGTAACGTTGACTCTGACGGTGATCCACGGATCAATCCCCTCGCAACCAGGTGACGGAGGAAGATCATCAAATGATCTTCTAACCGCTCGAAGCCGTGATATACCGCAGGCTGATCGATGTATTTCAACTTGGCCTCGGCCATGCCGGCGGCGGTGATCGCGTGGCTGCTGCCTTTACTTGATTGGATGGACATCATCATGTTGTACGCATCAAAAGCGGTGCGCGCGTACTGCGGGTAGAAATTGCCTGAACTATCCCTTGTCATAACAAAAGCATAGGGCTGTAATTCTTTTTCTTTTCCGTTCCTGGTGATGATCTTATTCTCGACCCCGGCTCCGATCTTGATCCAGAACGCTTGGGGCATATTGGCCGCTTTAAAACGCAACACGATATCTTTTGAATTCCTTTTTACCGGCAGCACGCTAAAATCGGTAAATGTCTGATGTTCGATAATGTCTTCGATCTGCAGCTGCGGGTATTCTGTATTCTCAACTAAAGCCGCGAAATTTATCCCCTCCTCAAAACGCACATGCAGCAGCACATCTTCTTTCTCATAGCTCACGCCTATCACGGCATTGATCCCCACGAATGTCGCATGGGGCTGATCAAACGAAGCGATCGAAGCTTCATCACCGGGGAAATGGGAAATGATATCATTGATCTGTCTAGCAAAGCGATGCACAAAATGACCCTGGATAAAAGAAAACGCATCTTGTTGGGCGATCGATAAAGAGACCATATCCCCTTGGCCTCCTAAAGCAATAAAAGCCGCATGATCATCTTCAATGCGTTTGGCATTGCTGACATTGTCTTCCTTGGGAGCAATGGTCACGACTGGTGTACTCCAGGCGATCAATCGCTGATTTGCCCGTTCATTAACATCTTTTTTCTGATGCGATACAGCATTTAGCTCCGCGATCAACAGCTCTAACGGGATCTCCATCGATACCGCCAGATCATCGCGGCGTAGTTGTCCTCCGTAAGTGCTGTCCTGAGGCTCGAAAAGACCGCTTAAACTATCTACATTACCCGCCAGGTAAACGCGGACCATTTCCGCGAAATCCGGACCGAGCATTTCCATCCAGCCCCAGGATAATTTCATCCATTCCGCAAGGATAGGCGCAACATAACGCGTCCCCATGGCCGCCGGCCCGGAAACATGCTGCGCGAAACGCTCGATCAC
Source organism: Candidatus Omnitrophota bacterium (assembly GCA_031386565.1). Lineage (GTDB taxonomy): Bacteria > Omnitrophota > Gorgyraeia > Zapsychrales > Fredricksoniimonadaceae > JACQQW01. The sequence continues at coordinate 8,888 of JANNCL010000111.1, read as the reverse complement.
AAAACTGATATCTTGCGCATCCCACGGGCTAATGCGTACAAGTTCTGCGATCGCATCGATATCCCCACCGTAATGTGCCAGGAAATAATTAAAGAACACATTGCCGTCCGAATGAATGACGACCTTGACCCTGCGGCCCTGCGCTTGATAATAGCGGATCACGGCACCGATCCTCTGCGCGTAATGGGTCATTAGCACGTCATTGCTTAATCCCTTAGGCAGATCGTCCCGGCGCACAACAACCGCTTCCTTGTGACGCGACAAAGCCATCATTTGTTGATCGTAATTATGATCTCCAAAACCTGGAATGAAAGCGACCACATCCGACCCATCCCGTCCCGGTCGGACATCGACAGAAAACACTGACCCGTCGTCCATCACAAACTGCTTTTGCGGCCACCTTTTCGAATTACGGTCCGTAAAGACATATGTTTTTCCTCTATATTGTTCGTGTATCACCCATGCCGGCGTCGTGCCGATGGACCCGTCCTTATTGATCAGATCTAAAAGCGCGCCGCGTTTTTCTTCTCCGGTCAGCACCAAAATGATGGCCTTAGCCTTGCGAAAAACTTCCGGCGTGAACGTCACCCATAACGATCCGTCGTGATCCTGTTTAGCTATCATCATGGATTTAAGAGCATACAAGACCGCATCATTAGGCCTTAATGCCCCGATCTCCCCAAATTTACCGACCCCCGTTACGATCAGATCGAATTGAATGGCGAGACCAAAAATACGTTTCATTTTTGCGGTATAGTCATGTCCTGACTTTTTAAAATCTTCCAGCGTTGACGCGCCGCGTAGATCAACGGCGTGAATATGTTCCTTCGGAATATGGATACCTAAAGCCCGTAAAGGTTCGATGAACCTGGCCATGACCAGATCGTGAGTGCCACGGAACCCAGGACGCGTATTACCGGGCATTGGCTCATCGATAAAGAATAAATGAACTTTGGGGAAGACCCGCTGATAACGCACCTTATTACGCCGTGCTTGTTCCACCCAGGCATCCAATACCCCGATCATCGTCGTCCCGCCGCCCAAAGCAATATTGATCCGTCCGATATGGCGTACGCTTAAAACCTTATCCGCTTGTGCAGCCGCGGCGCTTACTGTGGCCGGGGTATCTTTACCAAAATAAAGCGCCACATGAGCGGTGTCGACGCGTAGCTGAGGGTCATATAAGCTCTCTAACTTGCGCAGAATATCTTTATGCCCGTAATACCTTAGATCTGCATCGATCTTGGCAAAGTTGTGGCTGGTCTGAGGCGGCCAATTCTTTAAATATTGTTGCTCCTTTAATTCATGATAAAGAACAGCCGCTATCGCTGTATCGAATTCTACGCCCTTTGTAAATGTGTGCTGGAACAGTTTATAGAGTTCATGCGAAGAAAAATAAATAATCAGCGTTTCCCCCTCCATATCCGACCAGATAAAATGCATGCCTTTTTCTTCAAAATATTTTCTTTCAAAATAGCGATACGCGATGCTCTTCCCGTCAAAAGACGCCGGCAGATCTCTTGATCGAAAGACTTTGGCCGATGACAAAGCTTTCGTTATTAAATATTCTATTTCTGCCGTCACATTACCCCAGAACCCGGCGGCATAAGGCGTTCTATTAGAAGCCTCCGTCCCATTATTATCCATTAACGGCATCGGCAAAGTCGGTTCATATACTTCACCCGTAAGGATCTTGCCTAACGGCTGTAACTGTCCAAAATCAGCATCCTTCCATTCAGTCTGAACAGCTAATGCACCGCTCATCACATCCAACGTTAATTGTTCCATCTTGATCACAGCTTTATTGAGCGTCTGGATCCTATTGCCATATACCGTTTTCTTTTCATCTGATAATCTATGCTGATTGATCTCCCACATCTTGATCAATGGTTCTATGTGGTCATTCCTCAAGTCGCGCAGCCAACCGGCCAATTCTTTAGCCTGGCTTGATGTACGCACGATCTCTGACCAATGTTTTAATCGTTCGACGGAATGTTCCTGTCTAACAATGATCTTTTCCATTTCTCCTCTAAACGTACCCCGGCGATAGATCGGCAATTGATCAATATTCCTGGATCGATATCCAACATTGTTGCTCTTGGACTTTAGGGCGCGCTCAGTATTGCGCAGGGCCAACGCGGTCAATAACACCACAAAACTGATAAGCAAACCAAGTTTAGATGCCTCTTCCAAGGTTTGACGCAAGCTAAACACAACGTCTTCACGCGGCATTGCCGTTACGGTTTTAACCGGAGTTGAAGCGAGATCGGGTGTCTTAGCGACAATAGGCGCTGCTGACGGCGTGTCCTTCGATTGCGGCAAAGCCGTCGGTAAGAGCACCGGCTCGCTGACGCCTGATACATCTGACTTTAAGATCGAAACATATTTGCCTTCATTGATACGATAGGGACTGCGGATGAAAGCGCCTTTTTCATCCCTGAAATTATTAAGATCGATCATCCCGCCGTCTGCTCGGGGATAAAGTTTACTTAACAACGCACGATACTTTGATAACGTATCGCCGCGCCGGACATAAATAATGATCCCTTCGTCTTTTTCTACAATATTCTCCGTCTTGATCACATATCCTGCCGCCGTGAACTTTGCTGATTCAGCACTTGTCCAGGCGTTGGCATCGGGGCTTTGCTCCATCATCCCGAAAACCAATGCTAGAACGGCCGCCACGGAAATCATTGTTCTCTTGATCCATCCACTCCTGACCACCATCACCGGCATGTTCACCTGGGTGTACGCCATCGGTGCCGGTTTCGCCACAATGACATCCAAATCCTCATATCCGGCCAGGTAATTCAAGACCGGTACAGGAATAACCGTATTCGCTTGATCGGCCGTGGCATTATTTTTGGTCCATTGATCCCAAGCCATAACCCCATCCGCACGTATCGCCAAACGCTTGACCATCCGTTGGCTGATCTTTAAGACTGCTTCCTTGAGCAATACCAAGCGGGTTAAATTACTTAAAGAACCCAAGAACGCCTCTGTTTCTGCATTGAGCGGGGCCGTGACCGTAGCTCTTCTATTGCTTTGTGTGGACGCCGCTCTCTTTGTTCCTGTGCTTGGCCCCTTCTTCGCGCCCTCTCCGGTAAAACTATAAACCAAGAAGACCTGGTACAAGCGCAATACGAAGAACACGAACGCCAAGCTGATGCCGACATACCATTGCAACATGATCGGCATCTGATGGGGCTTGATGATCACCGACGGTTCTTGCACAGGGGTCGGCTGCGACAATGCCTCAAAACTTGGCGAAGCTGACCCCTCCAGCGTGACAATTTCCAGCGTTTTCTCTCGCTGAACTTTATACCTATTACCCGCAATGATCAGGTTCGCGTTCTTTCTAGCAGATCCATCCATATGGACGATCTGTTTGGGGTCTATTTTCATCATCCTGGCAATGCCGGATGGCGTATCGCCAAGCTCGACTAGAACGGTCTGACCATCGGCACCTGGCTTTGCCGCGTGAGCGGGAGAACTGCTCAGCACGGCGATCATAATGATCAATGCAATAATGCTAAAAACATTACTTGGCGTTAAGAAATAAAGGAACGCTGATGTAACTCTTTGCAATGTGCGCAACCCTGCCTGAGGTACCAGATGCCTTAATATGCTTAGCCAGAGAAGACTTGATGCTTTTTTCAGTAACTTCCACCCAAGAGCGGCCGCTAGATAAGCGCTGATATACACGATTATCGCTTTCATCCCAACGATAAATACGCGTTCTATTGCGGGCGTCTTTGATGGTAACGATCCTGACGTTCTCGCTGGGGATATCGATGAGATTGTTGAATGTTGTTTTTGGACTGACCATGTGTTGCCTCCTTGATTGGATGTTAATAATAAATCTGATTTGTTTGTAATGGTTTGTGCCGATGATACACTGTCTGCCGCATACGCCGATGTCGGGGTAAAGGTTAATGCCGATAAAGTCAACGCGCCGGCGCCGACTATCCAGGGAACGATGGATCTAAGGGTGGTATTGATCGGAGCCAACATCGCCTGGAATTGATCCTCGGTCAAGAACCCTGCAGGATCAATAGCTTCCCCCATGAACGCAGCCACTTCTTCATCGCTTAAAAACCTCTCGTGCCCATTGGTGGACGCTATCAGCAACGGGATCTGCATAACAGCTTTCATATAAACATCGAACGCGGGTAAAACCTGGGGTTGAGTGCCTGCCTGCCGTGGCAACACTTCCCTTTGGGGCAATGTGGTCATCTGCTCTGACGGAACGATCGGCATGATCGCGGCTTCCACCGCTGGAGCAATACCATTTGTATGGGGAACATCTAATACTGCTGCCATTTGTGCGAAATGTTCGAACACCTCTGGAGCCAAGACCACTATTGGGGCTGTCTCTACGAACTGATTATTATTCTTAGAATCATTCGCCGCATCTGGCGTGTATGACTGGTCTTTATTAGCCAGACGTCTTAGCGTGTCCATGACAAATTCGGTCGCACCTAACAATGCTTCCTTGATCACTGCCTTATAATCTTTTTCCTCAGAACGATCACTGACAGGTAATACAGGCACGGCGTTAACAACAACCGCTTTCATCTGATCAACTATGCTCTGATTGACAACTGGGGCTGAAGCAGCTTCCTCACGCTTTGCTGGAACAGGCAAAACTCTGTTGTATCCGATCAATAGCGGTCTTGGTTGTGTAAAGTAATTCGGCTTGCTTGGGACCGCCTCATTGCTTTCTGTATTAACCGTCGGAGCCGGGACGCGTGCCGAACTCAACAAGGCTTCCATATCAACCGCTGATAGTTTATCCCAGCCTTCAGGTACAAAGATATCCGCCAAGATCCCCGGCCAAACAAGATCAAACAAAGTTGTATCCTCGTCATTCTTATACTCTTTAGGGAGAGGTGCAACCGGGACAGTTTCAACCGTTGCTACTCTCCCTGATCTATCTGTCAATGCTTGTTTCAATGCCGCTAAACGCGCTCTAATGCCGTTTAACACAATGGTCACATCGTCCCTGACGTCCGGCTCAAGTCCTAGTTGCAGGGTTTGAATCTCCGTGATCACAATACTTAGTTTTTCTATTTCGAAACGATGGATAACATCAAGCGCTTCTTGGGCTGATTGAGCCGCGTGGATATCTTGGCTGGCCACTTCTAACCGCTCTAATTCTACAGAAGCCGCCCCAAGTATCCTCTGAATATTTTCTTTACGGACATCGTGGATGACAGATTCAAGCGGAGAGTATCCTTCCACCGCTGTTTCTGGCACTGTATCATAAGACATTTCCGCCAGATCAGCGCGGACTTGAATACTTGCTTTCTTTAATTCCCTATCAACGATCGTGCGACCATCAACAGGGGTGAACGCAACACGAACTTCTTTAACATCGCTAATGGCGATATGGATATGAACACTGCTAAAAGTAATGACCAGTTGTTGCGGCATGACATTGTGTATCTGACCATCGTGAGTCACCACCTCAATGGTTAAACCATGTCCTAATAAACCAAGGAATGTTTGAGTAAATAATCTTTGCTCCGTTGTATTGGTTGGCCCCGAATCGACGGTGATCATTACGCCGCCCTTTTGATCTTCTCCTTTTATGTTCTGAACGCTGATGTCCCCCTCTACAGCCACTTGGGGTAACAATGCCTCAACAACGCGTTTCAAAGCATCAGTACTGCCGGAAACTAACGATATCCGTGCATCCACGGGTTCATAGGTATATTTCACGCCGGTTACTTTTGCTATGAAACCCTCCACAACAGCAATATCGCTTAAGATATCCCGCATTGCATTGGGGGATATCACAAGCTCTTCCAGGTCACTCAGGACTGCCTGCGTTTTGTCTAAGTTGTTCAAGTATATGCCGGCTTGATCCAAAGCAACAATCTCCTCAAATGTTGCTTCACCATAATGTTCATTCATCAAAGAATAAGCCACATCAACGGCGGCCCGTACTCGTTTGGCATGCTCCAGTTCCACAACATGCGTATTGCTGACCGCATTAGCTTGGGACACCGGCACGGCAGCAACGATCCCCAACCGGACAAGCAGATTTCTGAACGTGTGTTCAAGGGTCTTCTGCGGTGCTTCATGGCCATCCGAAGTTCCCCAAAAGCTGAATTCCGTCTCAATATCTTCAAGAAAATCAGAACTTAATTCTTCTAGATCGATCGTTGCTTTAGGCGTGTAGATCCCTCTCCAGGATAGCCATTTCATGAATTTCTCACGGTTGGTCAAATGCGCGTAATCTTCCACGCTTAAGCCGAACCTAAGCGGGATCGCCGGTTCACGGACGCGTGTGATCTTACTTTTCGGAGCCGTTAACTTTGCTTTATATTCTTGGATGTTGTCGCGTGTTTTCTTAAGGAAGAGATACAGTGCTGAATCATTGTAGATCACGCGCACATCGGTAACGCTGTCGATAGCAATATTGATGTGCACGCTGCCAAAAGTGATGCTCACCCGATCAACAGAAACCCTTTGCCATTTACCATCCGCAGTCTTTACATCGATCCTTACATCACCCGTTTCGAGCGCTGACCTGAGCTCTTTTTCGATATAAACCAGATCTCCTGACGTTTCCCCGCGTGTTTCGATCGCCACATCAACATGTCCTTCTGCATTAACCGCGGTGACGTTAAGCACCATGACATCATCATCCGTTACCGCCTCGATAAAACGTTTCACGTTCTGTACCGATCCGGGAGCCATCGTCACTGCTTCAACGCTCGGCCCGCGGATGGTGGCGGCGCTGACAAACGGGGCTTCATTGGCCATGACTCTATATTCTTCAACAACTCCCTGAATGCGCGCTATCTCGCTTAAATAATATTCCCTGGCATTCTTATCCGTTGCACGACTTAACTGTGAACCAAGGATCTGTTGAACCTCTGCCATTGCAGCTGCATACGCTTTAAATGCCCTGCTATTATTTATGACCCAATCTCTCTCGATAGCTTTGTCCGCATGCTCGATGATGGCCCAACGTTGGAATGTATCACGGATATAATGCGCATCTTTTTCGCGTAACAACGCGATCACTTCATCGGTACTGATATTGAAGATATTCTCAGGGGCTCCCAGAATATGCGGGTATCTGGCAGCCACCTCCAACATCATGTGCGCGATCCTTCGTTGTTGAGGAACGACCATGTGATGACCGTCTTCACGCAAGATCGTCTCTTGACGGGATAACGCTACGGTCTTCTTGAGCATTGGGAACGCTTTTAAGGCCACTTCTAATTTTGATTCCAGGTTCACGCGCTGCTGTAGATCCTCTTCGATCTCGAGGACCTGAGCGTCAAATTGTGCGCTCAAACGCTCCTGTTCTACGTCAAACATGGCCAAAGCGATATCTTCATCAGCAACATATTCATGGGCAAATGAATCGACCGCGACCATATAACGTGAATATCCGCGCAATGCGAGGTAAAGCCATCGATCATTTTGCTCCATGGATCGCTGATCAAACGCCCCTGAACCAAAAGATTCAATATAATCATGCATCAACAACACCAACGCTTCTCTCTTTAACACCGCTCCTTTGAGCAAACGTTCACGCATATCCTGCAAATATTCTGCCGTGTCGGACAATACCCTGATATCTTCCTTGCTCTTCTTAAACCGCGTTGACCAGGAATCTACAACCGCCAATATACCCGGTTGCTGCGCTGCCAATGATCGTCTCAAGACTTCATTGTCTTGTTCATCAAAAAGACCAGCGATCCCTCTATCTGCACGAATCAACTCAAGAACGCCGTTGATCTCCCTGTCTTTTTCCATGGTAAGATCCACGCGCCGGGCGAATGGCAGATCACGAATAGCAACTTGTCTGAGCGCTTCCTGGAATTCAAACCGGACATAATCAAGTTGATTGAATAGGTATTTTGTATTCAGGACAGAATTAAGCCAATACGCAAAATGCATCCATGTGAACACCTGGATCAATTCGCGCATCACAACCTCGACATTTTCACTATCTAATTTTGAAACCCCGGACATCCGGTCAATGAATCGTTTAAACCCTTCAAAACGTGCTTCAAAAAGGTTTTGAATATCGTCGATGGTCAGATCGCGAATGCCGCTGATAAAGTAATAAATACTTCTTGGATGATCGTCAATGATGCGATGGAATAAACTTCGATGACGAATAGAACGTTGCTGGACTTGCAATTCCCATGGGCGCCGATCAGCAAAACGCTCGTTAAGGAAGGCCGTTAGCGCATCCCATGCTTTATAATAATAGTCCACTTGGAAATATCCGTACTCCGCTGATCTACGGCGCCAATTTCCGTCAAAGAATGTCAAGAAAACCGCTCCTCTATCCTGCTGATTCCTTGCCCATGACTTAAATAGCTCGTGCTTTTCACGTTTCATGACCACGCCCGAGTAATCCGCCTGATCCGCAACCCAAATAGTCAGCGGCATTTCAATTTCTTTTAACGGAACGCGGCCTAAATAAACCCTGCGATTATAGGCATCCAACGTCACGACCTGCCCATTGAACCTCATCAATTGTTCTACGGCACCGGCAGCGCCAACAACACTTGGAATATTGAGCCTGCGGGCGTTCTTGGCCGCATGCGAGGTGTCTCCGCCGTCGACTGTAATAACCCCTGCTAATTTGCCAAAAACATCATTCCATTCATTGTTCGTGTGATACGTTAATAAAATACCACCCGTCATAACCTCGCTCATGCCGTAATTATTCGGAATGAACTGCAATACTCCGCTGACAGAGCCGGAAGAAGCTGTTAATGAATATGTGTCAAGATCAACCCACGTCGTATGAGCAGGCAGTTGTTGTTGATCGACAACCATGGTCTTATACACAACCATTCCGCCAGCTGCATTACTAGATCTCACATCCTCAGATCTGACCTGCACGATAT
>JANNCL010000098.1:0-2801 GCA_031386565.1 Candidatus Omnitrophota bacterium | reverse complement strand
TATACGCCCGGCCATAGGCAAAATAAGGACTATTGATCCCGTGTGCCTCAACGGCAATACAATCCTTCCCCTCGACCTGACGTACCTCGACTTTGGGGTAGATCTTAGGCTCAGTATTATCAACAACAGCCTGGGTCACATCCCTGACCGTCGTTTTCCCGATGGTCAACCCAAGCACTTTCCCATGATCATCAATACCAAAGAACACTTCCGCATGCCCATGTTTATTAAGCATCGCCGCGACAGAAACAACCGCGGCCTTAACCTCAGCGGTAGATTTTTTAAATTCAACAGTTTCCGATTCCTTAAACATGGCGGTATTTTAACGGGAGGCGGTTTGGGTTACAACATATATTTCTAAAGGACTTTTTGCTGACTTACTTTCTCAAAGAAGGCCGCATTTCAAGATTCTCGATCTCTAAAAGATAGCTGGCGTTCCCATTATCATCTTTCCATGCATCTGTTCTCTGGATTGCTTTGTGACTAATACGTGTTGTAACCCTGGTCATCATCTTTCTTCCATTCTCATCCTTACTTTCCATCCAGGGAGTAGTTTCTAAGTAAATCTTCTTTATTTTCCATTCATAGATAAGTGGCAGAATATTTCTAATTTTGTATAGACCCTCAAAATAAAAGAATGGATCGATGCCTAGATACACTTCCATTTCATAAAATTCACCTTCTTTAACATTGAATTTTTCCTCTGCCTCATCATAAGCTAAAAAACCAAAATCAATGACACAACATTCTTTAGATGCAAAACCAATACGCGCATTTAATCGATATACCGCATTTCTTATTAAAATAAAACTTAGTGGCAAAGCATCGATTTTCTTAACTTTATAAGGATAGAATTCCAACGCAAATTTATAGCTGTGCTCAACCTCAAGATCACCATAATTGCCATCTTGAATTATCCAGGAATCTAACCCGACTGTTAATAATTTTCCCATTTTAATTTAACTTAGCTTATTGATTCTTTATGTTTTAACATATTTTTAGCTTCTGCTTCCGTCAATTCCCGCCACTTGCCAAGTTCTAATTTGCCTAAACCTAATTTCCCCACCGCTACCCTCTTTAAATACAACACCCGGTGGCCTACTAAGTAGAACATGGTGCGTACCTGGCGTTTGCGACCTTCGTGGATAGTGATGGATAGCTCTGTTTCACCGCTGTTATAACGCGCATCCTTGATCTGACACGGGGCGGTTTTGCGGCCTTCCATGATGATGCCGGCTTCCAATTGCTTTTTGCTGTCGGCACTTAACTGGCCTTTGATGCGGGCGATATAAGTTTTATTGAGATGAAATTTCGGATGGGTCAAGGCTAAGGCCCAGGCGCCGTCATTGGTAAACAGTAATAAGCCTTCCGTATCCCGATCCAGTCGTCCGACCGGTGACAAATGCCGCATGGATGACGGCAAAAGTTCCATGACTGTTTTTTTGGCAAAAGGATCATCTTTGGTGGTCGTATAGCCGATCGGCTTATGCAACATGACATAAGCGTAGGATTTGCTGGCGATGACCTGTCCATCCACCATAATTTCTTCACTGCCGTTAACATCCGTCGATGGCTCGAGCACTTTTTGTCCATTGACCATCACACGGCCATCCTTGATGATCTCCATGGCATCACGCCTGGAACAAACACCGTTATGGGAAAGGAATACTTGCAGGCGCATTAAGACCTCTGCCTTAGGGCTTCAAAGATCATCACGGCGGCGGTAACCGACACATTCAGCGAATCAGCCAGTCCTTTCATCGGGATACTGACCTTCATATCACAATGCTTTTGCCAAAAATCACTTAACCCTTTATCTTCGCTGCCAAGCACAATGGCCAACGGTCCTTTGAGATCCGCTTTCGTGTAAACCGACTTAGCCTGCACCAGCGCTGCGGCCGTCTTGATCTGATGTTTCTTTAAAAATGCCAAAATATCATCGTTCGTTCCGGCGGCAACAGGCACCGAAAAAACCGTGGCGACACTAGCGCGGATGACATTGGGATTAAAAATATCGGTCTTGGGGTCCGCGATCAACAGTGCATCCACCCCGGCGCTATCACAGGTACGGATAATGGCCCCCAGATTCCCCGGTTTCTCCACCGCTTCAAGAATGACCACGAACGGTGTTTTGGATAACGTAAGCGCACCGATCGTCCGCTCTTCATATTTAACCACGGCAATGACGCCATCGGACCGCTGGCCAAAGGCGATCTTTTCAAAAACCGGCGCCGATACTTCTACAGTCTCAGCTTTCGCACACAGATCGAATTTGCCTTCTAAAAATTTAGGACAATAAATAATGTGCTTGATACTCGCGCCGGCCGCGATAGCACGCTCAACTTCGCGCTTGCCGTCAACCAAAGTCAAACCCTGTTCACGGCGGTCTTTCGCATCACGCAAGCCGGCAACTTGTTTTATGAACGGGTTCTGCATACTGGTAATGATCATAATAAATTTAGTCCTGTTAGGAATTGCTTAAAACCCGCGGCGGTTCGATTGTCGCCGATGATTCCAGCCTCATTATGCCCGCCGGCAGATCGCAAAAATAACTTCGGTTCACTGGCGGCCTCGTAAAGTTTAACACCCATAGAATAAGGGATCAACTGGTCTTGCGGGCTATGAATGATCAATTTAGGCGCTTCAATATGCCGTATCTTCCCGATCGAATCGAACTTGGTGCGCAAGAAAAAAGCCGGGAGAAACGGATAAAAAGTTTTAGCAGATTCTTTGGCCGACGTGATACTTGAATCCACAATGAGCGCCGCACAATGCCGCTTCGTCGCCACCTCGATGGCTAC
>JANNCL010000059.1:0-2530 GCA_031386565.1 Candidatus Omnitrophota bacterium | reverse complement strand
ATCAAACGTTTCTTATCATATATCATGCTATCGCGGGAATATTCCGAAGTGTTCAAGATCTTGGTATCCATGCGAATGGCATCTTCCGGACATACCTCCACACAGAAGCCGCAATAGACACATTTACCCAGATCGATCTTGAATTCGGACGGAAATTTCTCGATATTAGGATCAGGATGCTCTGCGGCCGTGATCTCGATGCACCTGGCCGGGCAAACCGTCTCACACATCATGCAGGCAACGCATCGCGGAGATCCATCTTCGCGTTTCATCAGGCGATGGCGTGTTCTTAAGCGCGGCGACAATGGCCTGGGATTTTCCGGATACTGAAAGGTGACCGCAGCCGATACATTTTTTAATAAACCGAATAAATGACAGGTATGCAGGAATAAATTACGAAAGAAATGTTTGGAGGTCATCCAGATGCCGCTGGCAACGGAAGGAATATAAGTACTCTCCCACCAGGTCAATTCCCGGCGGTTAGCCCGTTTCCAGGCGCGCTTCATTTGAGCGACGCGCAGAAGATCATACTCTCCTGACTTATCGAAATACTTGGCTAATTCGGGACGTTGTTCTTTATTTTCCATAAATTTACCTTAAAAGGATAATAACAATGGCCGTTACCGCGATATTTAATAACGATGTCGGCAGCAAGATCTTCCAGCCTAAATGCATTAGTTGATCATAACGGAATCTTGGCAATGTCCAACGTACGGCCATGAGCACGAATATAAAAAAGCTTAACTTAATAAAGAACGCCGCAACCCCTAAAAGCACAACCACCAGATTGGACAACGGCACAAAAGATCCCCATGGAAAATGAAAACCATCCGGATGTAAATACAACACTTGCCATCCACCCAGGAACAACGTGGCCATGAGCGCGGAGACCAAAACAGTCTCGATCAGATCCGCCATAAAGAACATGCCGAACTTCATCCCGCTATATTCCACAAAATAACCAATGATCTCGGACTCGCCTTCCGGAAGATCAAAAGGGGTACGTTTGGTTTCAGCAGTTGCGGCCGTCAGGAATAAAATAAATGCCAATGGCTGTACAAATATCCCCCATTTGGGAAGCCAGCCGCCCATCAAATATTGCCCTTGTGCCCGCACCAGCTCTTGCAGGTCAAGCGTATTGTAGACCATGATAATGCCCATGATCGCCGCGCCCATGGTCACTTCATAGGCGATCATTTGCGCCGCGGCACGCATCCCCCCTAAGAAAGCATAATTATTATTGGACGAAAATCCGGCAAGAACGACACCATAAACCCCCATGGACATCATGGCAAAAATAAAAATAAGGGCAATGTTCAAATGCGCTGCTTGTAATTCGATAATCCTGTCGCCAATGATCAAGGTGTCGCCAAAAGGTATGGCCGCAAAACCAACCAAAGCAAATGTGACCGATAAATACGGTGCCAGATTGAATAAGAATTTATTCGCGCCTGCCGGGATGAACTCTTCTTTACTAAGCATCTTAAGCACATCCGCGATGGCATGAAAAAGACCGAGCATCTTCAGCCCAAAGATCTTCGCGCGGTTAGCGCCGATGCGGTCTTGCATCAAAGCACTTTGCTTGCGTTCAACCCAGGTCAATAAACCGGCAATGCCGAAAGCGCCGAACACCGCCCCGCCAGCTAAAGCCACTTTTATTAATATGTCTGTCATCATAAATGTCTACTTTTTAAACAATTGGCCTTCATCGCCTATTTTTTCGTAATTTAATTCCGCAAAAGCACCCACATTCATAGCGAGGTCACTAAATATCGCACTTGAATGCTTATATGGCAATGCCGTACCTAAACCTAAGGCTAACATGACTAAAATATCCCAATCCCCTTTAGACTCCGCTATGGGTAGGAATGCCGGGGAAATTCGCTGAACACGGCCCTGAAAATTAGTGAATGTCCCATCCTTTTCCGCGTAAACACTGCTGGGTAAGATCACATGCGCGTAATTGCAGGTTTCATTGATATTACTGCCCTGGTAAACAAATAACTTCACCTGTTTGGCTACCTGCACCACGGTCTCTTTACCAAATGACTTAACCAGATCCTGACCAAAAACATATAAAAGATCGATCTGACCTGCTTTGGCTTTTTCGAGCAACGCATTCACATCCATCGATTCACCTAATATCGCCTCAGCACCAGCCGTGTTCGGATTTTTGTCTGCTTTGATCAAAAAATCGTCGCTGGTACCCTGTTGTGCCGGCATTTTAAAAGTGATATGGGCGACATTTAGTGTATCCCGGAATAATTTGCGTAAAGTGAATAGATCTTCATTCGTCAATTGGGCGGAGGCGATCACCCCGATGCGTTCCTGACGTCCAGACTCTTTCAACGAGCGAATATCCCTCGCTATTAGATCAATGGCTTTATCCCAGCCGATCAGGTCATTGATATATTGCGGCGATTGAATACGGTTCTCGTCGATAAAATGATAATTATAACGGCCTTCATCGCACATCCAAAAATCATTCACATCCGGGTTATGGCGGGGCTTCAAACGCATGACCCGGCCG
>JANNCL010000044.1:0-5876 GCA_031386565.1 Candidatus Omnitrophota bacterium | reverse complement strand
TCATCCGCGAATATTTCCAGCTGTGGTTTAGTATCAATGCGCGCATCTTTGCCTAATAATAAATGCTTGTTCAATTGATACCCATTGGTCTTTTGTGCGATGGGATGAACGTAGATCTTTCCGTTAAAGACCGCACGTGACGCATCATTCAAAATGCCTTTATATACTTGATAGCTCGTGCAATTGGGCTGCTGTATGTCCAGCAACGTGTGATTATCCACATGCTGCTTTCCGTCCAAGGCATAAAAACCATTCATTACGGTATTGGTACCTTCACCCTTTAATAGGATAGTTAGATTATTACGGACCAAATGCGCACGATGACAAAATGAGAAAGCATCAAAACTGCTTTTTTCTTCCTGCCATACGCGGGTGGTAGTGGTTAATACCGCATGGGCACTTTCGGCTTCCACCTTACAGTACGAAACAACCGCGCCTGCTGAAATGCGCATATCGGTCAATGCATTGCTCCAATATGGGACTATGCTGTGCGACACATGGCTTTCCATTAAATTAACCTGGGCATTCTTTCCCACATGAATAAGAACGCGCGGAAAAAGAACAGCATTCTCTTCACTCATGCTCGTCGCATGTACAATATGAACCAGCTTTTCGATCACCGCATGATCGTCAACTTTAATAAAAACACCATCTAGGAACAATGCTAGGTTTAATGCTAGAAGGGCTTTAGGATCATTGGCCGTCATCTTGCTAACGGTTGATTCCACTTCAGCCGGAAAATGCACTGCAGCCTGACTAAATGGCATGATCGTTATACCTGCAGGCAAATGTTTGATATTGGACAATTCTCCCCAGATGATCCCATTGACACAGACAACATTAATATCTTTGGCATCAATGTACCCGTGGAGTTTCTCTTCCTCAATAAGCCGATGTTGTGCGGGTAAATGAAAACGTTTGTTAGATAGCTCTACCAGTGACGTGTATTTAAATTCCTCATCCTTGACGGATGGCAAGCCTAATTGGACGAATTGGGCAACAGCGCGCTGCCGAATAGCTTTAAGCCATGCTGGCGACTGATCGATCACTTTTGTTTGATACTCATCCAGACCATCAATGCGCAGCGGCAATTGTGTACTTGTCATCATATATTTCCTTACTTAATAAGCCAATCGTAACCCTTATCCTCGACAGCCAAGGCTAATTCCTTGCCTTCGCTTTTGATGATCTTGCCGTCGTATAGGATATGCACAAAATCAGGTTGGATATAATTGAGCAAACGTTGATAATGCGTGATCAGTATGATCGCGTTATTCTTATTGCGCAGCTTATTGACACCATCGGCCACGATCTTCATCGAATCGATGTCCAGACCGGAATCCGTCTCATCTAACACGGCAAGCCTCGGATTAAGCACTGCCATTTGCAGAATCTCATTACGTTTTTTCTCGCCTCCGGAGAAATCAACGTTCACAGCACGGTCGATCGCCGCATCGCTTAACTGCAAAAGCTTCATTTTGGAGCGCAGGTATTTATCAAAATCGATCGGGTCCATTTCTTCCGCGCCTTGATGACGGCAAATGGAATTGAACGCCGCACGTAAAAAAACAGAAGTTGGGACACCCGGGATCTCCACCGGGTATTGAAATGCCAGGAATATACCTTCCTTGGCACGTTCATCCGGTTCCATCCCGACCAATTCTAACTTCTTAAAGTTTACTTCATATTCGATGGATCCGCTGTTGACCTGATATTGCGGATGTCCGGCAATAACCTTTGATAGGGTGCTCTTGCCAGAACCATTAGGCCCCATGATCGCGTGAACTTCACCCGCGTTCACATTTAAATTAATGCCTTTCAATATCTCTTTGTTCTCTATGCCTGCGAATAAATTCTTGATCGATAACATTTATCCAACACTCCCCTCTAATTTCATTTCCAGTAATTTGACCGCCTCAACCGAGAATTCCAAAGGCAGTTCTTTAAAAACATCCTTACAAAACCCATTGATGATGAGCGATATTGACTCTTCCAGGTCAAGACCGCGTGAACGCAAATAGAACATTTGTTCCGCGTTTATCTTTGACGTCGATGCCTCATGTTCCAATATCGCCGTATTATTCTTAACTTCAATATAAGGAAATGTATTGGCCGAACAATTATTCCCGACCAACATAGAATCACATTGGGAGAAATTTCTGGCACCGGTAGCGCTAGGCATGATCTTAACCAGACCTCGGTAACTATTATGGGAAAAATCAGAAGAAATACCTTTAGAGACAATGGTGCTCTTGGTATTCTTCCCGATATGGATCATCTTTGTCCCGGTATCCGCTGTCATGTGATTATTCGTTAAAGCGACCGAATAAAATTTACCGATCGAATTATCACCTTGCAGGATCACCGATGGATATTTCCAGGTAATGGCCGAACCCGCCTCAACCTGAGTCCAGGAAATAACGGAATTCGCCCCCGCGCACTTGCCGCGCTTTGTAACAAAATTATAAATACCACCCTTACCTTCTTTATCTCCCGCATACCAATTTTGAACCGTTGAATATTTGATCTCGGCGTTATTCAAAGCAACCAACTCGACAACTGCCGCATGCAATTGGTTAGTATCTCGCATCGGAGCCGTACAGCCCTCCAGGTAACTGACATAGCTATCATCTTCCGCCACGATCAGTGTGCGTTCAAACTGTCCGGTATTCTCCGCATTGATACGAAAATACGTCGATAATTCTAACGGGCATCTGACCCCTTTAGGGATATAACAAAAAGACCCGTCAGAAAAAACCGCTGAATTTAAAGCAGCAAAATAATTATCTGAAGCAGTGACAACGGAACCGAGGTACTTCTTGACCAAATCCGGATGATTAATGACCGCTTCCGACATGGAACAAAAAATGACCCCTTGTTTTGCAAGCTCTGATTGATGGGTTGTCCCGACAGAAATACTGTCAAACACCGCATCCACGGCAACGCCGCTTAAGCGCTTTTGCTCTGTTAACGGAATGCCTAAACGATCAAATGTCTTTAATAACTCACTATCAACCTCATCTAAGCTCTTAGGGTTCTCTTTATTTTGCTTAGGCGCTGAGTAGTAATAGAGATCCTGGTAATCGATAGGACCGTATTCAAAATTTGGCCAACTGGGCTCCTGCATTTTCTGCCAATGCGCAAATGCCTTCAAACGCCATTCCAACATCCATTGCGGTTCTTTTTTCTTGGAAGATATCAGGCGGACGATGTCCTCATTCACACCTTTGGGAAATTCCTCGGTAGCGATATCCGTGACAAATCCGTAGCGATAGTCGCCGCCGGATAATTTATTATCTGACAATTCTTTTTGTTTAACTTCGTCGCTCATATGCCCTTTCAAACTCCTTGCGGATCTGTTTTTCACCTTGATTACGCGATTGGATCAATTCCCCAACGTTAATGGTCTTGAATAAATCTGCGATCTTTTCGTTGAGGTTCAACATCGGCGAAATGACATTACAACTTGCCGTGATATCGCAGTGGGAATAATTACCATGAAAGCAATTCACGATCTGGATAGGCCCTTCGATCATCTGGGTCAGATCTTGTAACGTGAATTTCGAAAGATCCTTCAATATTTGATAACCGCCGTGCGCGCCTTGTTCTGCCCGGACCACCTCATGTGACGCCATGATCTGCAGCACGCGTGAAGTAGGATCAAAAGGCGTATGATAAAGGTCGCATATTTCCTTAGCAGATGTTAACTGACCAGGGGCTTTAAAACTCATGTGACGTAACGCTATCAAGGCATATTCTAATTTACGATTGATCTTGAACACTAGACCGCCTCCACCACTACATCAGGATTAAATTCATCCCGCAAAATATTCTCAATGGCTTTAAGTGTTCCCATGGTCGAGGAAGGACAAGAGCCGCATGCGCCCTGGTAACTGACCATGACCACTGTCCCGTCAAAACCCACCACATGCAAGTCACCACCATCCATTTGTAAGGCGGGGCGGATGGTCCTGTCTAAGACCTCATTGATCTTTTTGATATCAGGTGTTTCTGCAACAGCTGCCGGTTTTTTGGATTCTTCGACAATAAAATTCGGATCATGATTTTCAGCATTATCCAAAATAACCTTCTTGATCTGCTCTTCGATAACATCCCAATCGACATTGCCATCTTGAGTTACCGTGATGTAATTATCGAAGAAATATACTTCCACCACATTCGAGACCGTAAATATTGCCTTAGCCAAAGGGTTATGTCCGCAGTCTGCGGCATTTTTATAAGTTGCCTTACCTTCCGTTTTAACCGGAAGATTTAAAACAAACTTTAACGCATTGGGATTCGGCGTGCTCTGGATCATCATTTTAATTTCCATAAAACTCCTTTGAATATACTTCGAATTTTGACTTATATAGAATAGCACCGTTCCCAAGACATGACAAGCGATATTCTATTGGACCGTAATAATACCCATGATGTCAGTTTCACCATGAATATGAGAGAACTGTCTTTGAGTGACCACGACCTTCTCTCCCTTTTTGATCATCCCGTGGGACTTGATGAATTTGATCGTTTCTCGAGGCAGGATCTTTGCTTCCGAGGGGATAAAAAAAGGATACACACCATAAGAGAACATCAAAAATCGACCGGTGACGATATTGGTTGTAAACGCCAACAGCCAGCAAGGTGGTTTAAAACGCGACACATGCCTAACGGTATTCCCGCTATGGGTGGGCGTCATGATAAACTTAGCCTTAATATTGATCACTGCCCTGACAACGCCCCGTGAGATAACATCCGGAACCTCAAAACCCTTTTCCAGTTCGGTAAAACGGTGCTGATGATGTTCCATGAGGCCATGATCGATCTGATACTGCGCCTCCGTCGTGGTCGCTATTTTACGGATCATCTGCACGGCTTCCAGAGGAAAATGTCCCATGGCCGTTTCTTCCGAGAGCATGACCGCATCCGTACCATCAAGGATAGCATTAGCAACGTCATTAACTTCCGCGCGCGTCGGACGGATGTTCTGTGTCATCGACATGAGCATTTGAGTCGCCGTGATCACCGGAATACCGGCATTATTGGCTTTTTGGATCAATCGTTTTTGTACCAATGGAACCTCTTCGACCGGGATCTCTACCCCCATATCGCCGCGGGCTACCATGATCGCATCCGCCTCTTGCAATATTTCTTCAAAATTATCGATCGCTTCCTGACGCTCGATCTTGGCCACCAAATGCACCTTTTTACCCAATTTACGGGCCATCTCACGGACATTACGTATATCAGAAGCCTTCTCAATGAAAGACAAAGCGAATGTTGAAACGCCCGTTTTTAACCCGAAACGGATGATCTCCAGATCCCTGGCCGTCACCGGCTTCACGAACATTTTAGCGCCGGGTAAATTAAGCCCTTTGTGAGAACGCAGCTCACCGCCCATGATCACCGCACAATCCACTGTAAACTCACTAACGCTCAAAACGCGCAGTTGAATGAAACCGTCACTTAAAAAAATAATGTTCCCCTTACCGACACTCTTGGTTAATTGTTTATATTCTACGGGAATGATATTCTTTTCACCCTTTTTCACGGCTTTTGTCGAAAGGGTAACACGCTGATTTTTTTTCAATACAATAGGATTTTCCAGAACACCAACACGGATCTTAGCGCCGGGAAGGTCAATGAATATCTCAACGATACGGCCGGTTTTTCGCGACGCTTCCCTGATCATCGCAATGGTCTCGGTTGACATATCGAGCGATTCATGGGAAAAATTAAGACGCGCTACGTTCATGCCGCTCCGGATCAACGCTTCTAACATTTTAGGCGACCTGCTCGCGGGCCCAATGGTACACACGATCTTTGTTTTATGATCCGGCAATTGAAATTTCATTGGCATAGGTTTGACTCATTTC
>JANNCL010000038.1:0-2554 GCA_031386565.1 Candidatus Omnitrophota bacterium | reverse complement strand
AACCGCGCATCTGGTCAAGGGCGTGGTCGAAGGCGTGGTGTCCATCACCCATAGGATCCAGGACGTGGACCTCTGCGCCGGGTACGGCTTGTTTGATGCGTTCTTCGATATCGCTTAGTATCATTGTTTGTAGTTCTTTCTGAACCATTCGATGATGTCCATGCTTTCGTATAGTGCTTTTCCGTCAATGACCAGGCAGGGGACCTGTGTTTTACCGCCTATCTTTAATAATTCCTGGCGGTTCAGGGGATCCTGCATGGTATCTTTCATTTCCACGGAAATCTTCTGCGAAGCTAAGAAGTCGCGCACGCGTTGGCAGTAGGGACATGATTGAAAATGGTATAAAGTTAATTTCATAAGCGGCCTATTTTACCAATTTTTCTACAAAAGCAATCACTTTTTGTTCTAAGTTCACATCGTACAAGCGGTTCATTTCTTGTAAGCACGTTGGCGAGGTGACATTCACCTCAATAAGGCGGTCGCCTAAAATGTCAATGCCGACAAAATATAATCCTAGTGCTCTCAAGTGTGGTATCAAGGTGGCAACGATCTTTTTATCACGGGCGGTGATCGTGGTCTTTTGTGCTGATCCGCCGGCATAGAAATTGTTGCGATGTTCGCCCTGCCCATGCACCCGCAGGACTGCCCCTAATATCTCGCCGTTAAGTAACAGGATGCGCTTATCGCCTTGTGTCGATTCAGGGACATACTGTTGCAAAATAATGGGCAGGTCATACCCTTTACTTAGGGTTTCTAGGATGACATTCGTATTGGTGTTGTCATTCTCAATGTGGAACACCGATTTCCCGCCGAATGCATTGGTCGGTTTGGCAATGATGTTGCGGTATTTTTTAATAAATGCCTGCAGGTCTTCTTTGGTTGATGAAATGATGGTCGGCGGCACCAAAGCGGTAAATTGGGAAGACCAGATCTTTTCATTGACCGTGCGTATGCCGCTTGGTTTATTAATGACGGCAATGCGTTTAGGCAGATGATCCAGGAGCCATGTATTGTGTAAATATTTATCATCAAATGGGGGGTCAGGGCGGATGAACACCGCATGGATATCTTTTTGGCTAAGCAGATAAGATCTGCCTTCTTTAAAAGGTTCGTGCGCGATGCGCTGGGGCGTGACTTGAGTGACGTTAAAGAAAAGTTTTCCTTCGATCAAACTGATGCCGTCTTTTGGCAGATAAAAAATGTCGTGTTCTTTTTCATGGGCACCGCACATGAGCATGAAGGTGGTGTCTTTTTCAAAGATCACTGTCTCTAAAGGATCCATCAAGAATATGCATTTCATTGTAGTTTTCCTTCCAGTTCCAGTATTTCACGGCCCGCCGCGATGCCGGCAATGCGGCCGAGGATGCGGTAAATATCAAACACATTCAAATTATGTTCTATCCCGCAGTCCTGTCCGTATTTCTCCAGATGAGGGCACATTTTTTGGAATGCCATGCCGCCAGGGGAATTAAGGCTCTCCCGGGAATTTTTGGAGCTGTGGGTGCGGTAAAATCCGCCGATAAAATCATTATCAATGTGGTATAAACAAACCTCAGTCGGCAGCTCTTCAATGCGATGAATGGTGGGAACGCCCTCTTGCAATAGGAAACGGTCAACCACATCGCCGCCTTTGCCGCGCATCAGGTCTTTGCGTTTGCGGCTGTTAAGATCCAAAATCTGCTGAGGATCCTCAATAGGGATAACTCCTAAGCCATACGTCCCTGAATCAGATTTTATGAATATGAATGGTTTGTCAGGGATGCCATGTTCTTTGTATTTAGCCGTGATTTCATCAAACAATTTTTGACCGGTGTGATAGAGGCGTTTAAGGTCGTCTACATTATTCGTATCAACATTTTCCTCCAAGGCATAGAGGCACAAGAATTGCCATGGGTCAATGCCGACGATCTGGGCAAATTCCTGGATCAGGGCATTGGCATGTTTGAAATGTTCGCTTTTATGTCGGGCATGCCAGCCGGCGTGTATTGATGGAAAAGTTGGAATGCCGGAATCACGCAGGGCATCCGGGATGCCGCCGGTCAGGTCGTTGTTCATGACGATCAGGTCAATGGATATTTGTTTGGAATGGATCTGATCAATGATGCGTTTAAAACAGTGCAACTTGACACTTTGACCGGTGGCTGTCTGGAATTCCATGGCATGTGCCGCCTGTTCACAGAAGGTCGGTTGTTCATTAAAAAAAGTGGCGATTGTTGCCGTAAATCCGGCCTTGGTGATAATATCCTGCACAATGCGGATATTTTCCAGATACCAGACATTGCGCGTATGTTCTTCCGCCACGATCAAAATATGTTTGGCCTCAGGAACCCGCTTTTTGATCGCGATCTTCATGAGGGTGATAGCATCATCCAACCCATGTTCGCACAGATTATTAAAGCCGGCCGGGAATAAATTAGTGTCAACGACCGCGATTTTAAAGCCCGCGTCGCGGATATCAACCGAGGTATAGAGCGGTGTGAATTTTTGTTCATAATTAAGCAGCCATTGATTAACCTGCGGCAATTTTGACTGAATGCAGGTCATGCACAGGTTG
>JANNCL010000033.1:0-7117 GCA_031386565.1 Candidatus Omnitrophota bacterium | reverse complement strand
GTTCCGTTTCGATCCAAAAGCGGAGGATGTGCATACCAATATTCAGAATGCGTTAAAGAAAACCATTGGTGCTGCGGCGGATAAATTACATACGGCGCGTTCACGTAATGATCAAGTCGTTTTAGATATGAAAATGTATTGCATGGACAATATTGACTTAATCGTCACAGCCTTGAGTGCACTTCAGAAGTCTATTATTGGTTTTGCAAAACGGAATAATGAGGTGATTATCCCTGCGTATACGCATTTGCAGGGGGCTCAGGTCGTACTATTAGCACATCACATGTTGGCGTATGTTGAAATGCTAGAGCGCGATAAATCTCGCTTGCAGGATGCTTTTATGAGGTTGAACACGCTGCCTCTTGGCAGCTGCGCTTTGTCGGGAACATCGCTTAAGATTGATCGTGTGTATGTGGCTAAAACCCTGGGCTTTAACGCAGTGGCATCCAACAGCATGGATGTAGTCAGCTCCCGGGATTTTATCGCGGAAATTATTTTTGATTGCGCGATGAATGCCGTTCATTTGTCACGGATCAGCGAGGACTTGATCTTATGGTCGACCAAGGAGTTTGATTTTGTTGATATTGATGCTGCGATGTGCACAGGTTCATCGATCATGCCACATAAGAAAAATCCGGATGTGCTGGAGTTATTGCGGGGAACAAGCGCTAAATTGATCGCAAATTCTAATGCGATCCTAACATTGCAAAAAGGGCTGCCGTTAACGTATAACCGCGACCTGCAGCTGGATAAACCGCCGCTATTTGACAGCATGGAAACAACCATAAGCGCCTTAAAGGTATTGGCTAAATTATTCACAACACTTAAAGTAAAAAAGAAAAGGGTGGACGCGCGCATCCATGATGAAGGTTTTTTCAGCGTTGATGTGATGGATTATTTGGTCAAGAAAGGTGTTTCATATCGTGATGCGCATGATATCTTAGGCCGGATGGTGAAAGAGTGCTTGGATAAAGAAAAGAAGTTCAGCGACCTTTCGGTTAAAGAACTGAGAACTTTTTCCCTTCAATTTAGCGATGATGTAAAAAAACTTTTCAATCCAAAAATGTCTGTTACAATTAAAACTTCTTTGGGGTCCACAAATCCGGCATTGGTAGCGGAACAAATAGCGCTTTGGAGCAAGAAATTACATGCATGATTTTATCTTTAAGAATAATGAATTATCCTGTGAGAATGTGCGAATATCGACGATAGCCGCCAAGGTGGGGACGCCGTTCTATCTATACAGTTATAATACGATCCGGGATCATTTTACTAAAATACAGAAAGCTTTCGCCCCGCTTAATCCGATCATATGTTACGCCATGAAAGCTAACGGGAACATGGCCATCATGAAAAGTCTTGTTGATCTTGGAGCAGGGATCGATATTGTTTCAGGCGGTGAATTAAAGAAAGCATTGATGGTCAAAGCTGATCCAAAGAAGATCGTTTTTGCATCCGTTGGAAAAACGGATGAAGAGATCGCTCTTGCTTTAAGAACGGGCATTTTGTTTTTTAATGTTGAATCTAAGCCTGAACTTGAACGTATTAATGCAGTTGCCAAGCAAATGAATGTGCGCGCGCAAGCCGCCTTGCGGATCAATCCCGATGTGCCGGCCCCAACGCATGAATACATCACCACGGGATCGTTGAAAAAGAAATTCGGCATAGATCTTCGGACGACAAAAACTATTTTCAAGGACCGGAAATCGTATCCGTTCATTGATATTAACGGTGTGCATATCCATATTGGTTCACAGATCACTTCCGGCGCGCCTTTCGTGAATGCGATCAAGATCGTGATCAAGTTCATCGATGAGCTTCGGGCGGATGGGATCAATATTGAATATTTGGATATAGGCGGTGGCTTAGGGATCATTTATAAAGATGAAAAACCTCAAAGCGCGGCAGATTATGCAGCTAAGGTTGTGCCATTGCTGGCAAAAACCGGACTTAAGATCATCATGGAGCCAGGCCGTTTTATTGTCGGGAATGCTGGCATTTTCGTTACCAAAGTCCTGTATGTCAAAGATAACGGAGTAAAACGTTTTGTGATTGTTGACGGGGGGATGAATGATCTGATACGCCCAATGCTTTATGATGCGTATCATGACATTGTTCCTGTTAAACAGATCAAAGCCGGGAAAATAAAAGTTGATGTTGTAGGACCCATATGTGAGAGCGGTGATTTCTTTGCACACGACCGTATGCTGCCTAAGGTCGGTACAGATGATCTATTGGCTGTTATGAGTGCTGGTGCGTATGGATATGTGATGTCGAGCAATTATAATGTGCGTGGCCGTGTTCCAGAGGTGATGGTCAAAGGCAATAAGTTCGAGGTCACCAGAGATCGTGAATCTTTTGAGGACCTGGTTAAGGGTGAGAGGATCCCTTCTTTTTTAAAATAAAATGATCAAAGTCCCTTTCGTCAAAATGGTCGGTGCAGGAAATGATTTTATCGTCATTGAACCGAATTCGAAATTAGATTATGTCGCATTTACAAGAACCGTTTGCGCGCGTCATATGGGTATCGGTGCTGACGGAGTTTTGATCCTAGAAAAATCTAAGACGAGCGATCATCGCATGCGTATCATCAATGCTGATGGCTCAGAAGCAGAGATGTGCGGCAACGGCGCGCGTTGTATGGCAGCTTATATTGTCGCCAAGCATCCACCTCTCAAGAAATTTTTTGGCATTGAAACATTAGCTGGCGAGATCCTTGCTGAAGCGAACGGTGAAGAAGCGACAGTGCGTTTATCGAACCCTAAAGATTATGAACCTAACATTGAGATCAAGGTCGGCGGTAAGGTAATGACCGTTCATTATATTGACACGGGTGTTCCGCATGTGATTGTTTTTGTGGAAGGTTTGCAAGAAGTGGATGTGAATACTTTGGGTAAGGTGATACGTAATCACCCTCGTTTTGCGCCGCGCGGAACGAATGTGAATTTCGTAGAACCGGCGTCTAAGGCGGGCGGCAAGGGACAGAACGCTATGGTTGCTGTTCGTACCTATGAACGCGGTGTTGAAGCGGAAACATTGGCTTGCGGTACAGGATCGGTGGCTGCAGCTTTAGTATCATTCATGCAATTGAATCCGGGTGTTAGAGAGAAAAAAAGTGCTGCTATTAAGGTGCTGACTTCCAGTAAGGAAGTGTTGGAAGTAGCTTTTGATCTGCATAAAGATGGACATATTGATAATGTTTGGTTATACGGCACCGCAAAAACGATAGCCACAGGCGACTATCATTACAATGGCTGACGGCAGGTAGAGTTTTTTATTTTTAATAGATCAACCAGGAGTAAACAAATGTTCAAAGGTTCAATTGTCGCGTTAGTCACCCCATTTTCAGCCAAAAACGGACAGATCGATGAAGTGGCTTATAAAAAGCTAGTCGAGTGGCAGATTAAATCAGGGACTAACGGCATTGTTCCTTGCGGAACAACAGGGGAATCTCCGACACTTTCCGCAGAAGAACACGCGCGGGTTGTTGAAACCTGCATTGCTGCTGTTAATAAACGTATCCCAGTTATTGCAGGTACTGGTTCGAACTCAACAGCCGAAGCGGTGGCCTATACAAAGCATGCTGCTAAAGCAGGCGCTGATGCGGTTCTGGTTGTTACCCCTTATTACAATAAACCAACGAATAAAGGTGTATATTTGCATTTCAAAGCAGTTGCCGAATCTGCTAAGATCCCGGTTATTTTATATAACATTGCCGGCCGTACAGCTAAGAATATTGAGCCGGAAGTTATGGCGAAATTAGCCGCAGATTGTAAGAATATCGTGGGTGTTAAAGAAGCGTCCGGTTCTTTGGAGCAAATGTTGAGGATCAAAGAATTGTGTCCTAAGAATTTCGACCTGATATCCGGCGATGATGCGTTGACGCTACCGATCATGGCCATTGGCGGCACAGGGGTTATCTCTGTCGCGGCCAACATCATTCCAAAAGATATTGTATCGTTGTTAAAAGCCTTCGAAGATGGGGATCTATCTAAAGCCCGGTCCGTTAATTTAAAAATAATGCCGATCGTGAGGGCTTTATTCATCGAAACCAATCCGATACCGGTCAAGACGGCCATTGCGCTGATGGGGTATTGTGATCCTGGTCTACGTTTGCCTATGTGTGCTATGGAAGATGCGAACTTGGCGAAGTTAAAAGAGGCCATGAAATTATACGGGATTGGTTCGACAGGCTCACCATCAAAAGGAAAGTAAGATGATCAAATTAGCTGTTTCAGGGTGTCAGGGTAGAATGGGGCAGAGGATCACCGCTTTAGCATTGGATGATAAAGCATTTAAGATCGCGGCATTGTTGGAGAATAAAGATCGTCCCGATGTTCCTCTGATGAGCCATCAGATCCCAGTGAATTTTGATGCAAATGCATTAAAGGGGAGCACGGTGTTGATCGAATTTACTTCTCCGGAAGCCACGTTAGAGCATTTAAAAATCTGCCAAAAGTACGGTGTGAACATGGTCATTGGTACGACAGGTTTAACTAAATCACAGATCAGTCAGATCAAGAAGGCTTCATCCAAGATCGCGATCGTTTTTGCATCAAATATGTCCGTTGGTGTAAATTTACTTTTTGCCCTCATTGCTAAAGCCGCAAAGATAACGGGTAAGAACTATGCGATCACATTGACGGAAACACATCATATTCATAAAAAGGATGCTCCGTCCGGTACTGCTAAAACAATGGCGGAAGTCGCCGAACAGTATTCTAAGACTAAAGTGAAGGACATCGAGTCTTTACGTGAAGGGGAAGTGATAGGCGACCATACGATCACTTTTGAAAGCGACGTTGACTTGATCTCATTGCACCATCATGCTAAAACCAGGGATATTTTTGCTCAGGGTTCATTGGTGGCGGCTAAATTCTTGAGTAAAAAGAAAAAAGGGCTTTATAACATGCAAGATGTTTTAGGTCTAAATTGAAAGGTTAATTACTTATGTCCGCTGATACTGCATTTAAGATCGAATTTTCCGATCGATTGAAATCTTTACCACCTTATCTATTCATTGAGATCGATAAAGCCAAACGTGCGGCAATGGCCCAGGGACGCGATGTGATCAATTTAGGTGTAGGGGATCCTGATCAGCGTACGCATCAGCCCATCATTGATGCGCTAAATAAAGCTTCACAGGACGTCAATAATCATCATTACCCATTTGATGCCGGTGTTCCGCAATTGCGCGTTGAGATCGCTAAATGGTTCAAAGGTAGATTTGGCGTTGAACTAGATCCTTCATCGGAGATATATCCACTGATCGGTTCTAAAGAAGGCATCGCGCATTTTCCTTTGGGCATTATCAATCCAGGGGACAAAGTTGTTTTGACCGAGCCGGCCTATCCGGCATATCAAGCGGCGGTGACATTCGCCGGCGGAAAGATCCAGTATTTGCCTCTAAAACACGGAAATGGCTTTTTGCCTAGGATCCAAGATATCGAAGATTTAAAAGATGTGAAAGCGATCTTTGTATGTTATCCCAATAACCCCACCGCGGCCATTGCGGATAAGAAATTTTATCAGGACTTAGTCAATGTGTGCAAAGCCAAAGGGATCATCATTGTTTCCGATTTAGCCTATTCTGAAGTGTATTATGACGGCATTAAACCGCCAAGTATTCTAGAAGTAGAGGGTGCAAAGGATATTGCTATTGAATTCCATTCATTCTCAAAGACATATTATATGACCGGCTGGCGTTTAGGTTGGGCTTGTGGTAACACCACGCTGGTTTCAGCGTTGGCCAAGGTCAAATCTAATTGTGACTCAGGAGTATTTAACGCGATTCAGCATGCCGGTATCGCAGCACTTAATATGGATCCTCGTGAGATCGAAGATATGCGCACCGAATATCAAATGCGCCGCGACGCGCTGATCAACGGCCTGCGCGGCATTGGTTGGAAGATCGATCCTCCGAACGGTGCATTTTATGTATGGGCAAAGATCCCATCTAAATTCAATGATTCCATGGAATGCGCCAAAGCATTCTTAGATCAAGCCGATATTGTGGTAACGCCGGGTATTGGTTTTGGTAAAGCGGGAGAAGGTTATGTTCGCATGGCCTTAACCCTGCCTGTTGAGCGCATTAATCAGGCGGTGAGCCGCTTAGCAAAGATCTTGTAGTAGTATGTCCACTGCGTATTTGAGTTTAGGCTCTAATTTAGGCGACAGGGATCTTTATATTAGAAAAGCTATTGATAAAATTATGTGCAGTGGCATGGTAGTGGTGAAGCAGTCAACGATCATTGATACCGCTGCTGTCGGCGGCCCTCCTCAGGGTAATTATTTAAATCTAGTCTTGAAGGTGCGAACCGATCTAAGTTTGGAAGACCTGTTTGTGTTGACGTCATCGATCGAGCGTCAATTAGGGCGTTTGCGTAAAATAATCAATGGTCCCCGGGTCATCGACATTGATATTTTGTTGTATGATGATGTTAAATTAGTTTCAAAAAATATTATTGTTCCGCATCCGCGCATGTTTGAACGCGATTTTGTCATGCGACCGTTAAAGGAAATAGATCCAGCTCTATGCGCTTCATTCACACTATAAAGACGCTTCAAAAAACCTTGGAACATCTGCGCCAGCAAGGTAAAACGATCGCCTTTGTTCCGACGATGGGCTTCTTTCATGAGGGCCATTTATCATTAATGAGACAAGCCAAAAGAACACATGATATTTGCGTGGTCAGTATCTATGTGAACCCTAAGCAATTCGGACTAAAGGAAGATATAACTAGATATCCGCGCGACCTAAAGCGGGACTCGTCGCTGGCACGAAAAGAAAATGTTGACATTGTCTTTACGGCGTCTGATAATGAAATTTATCCTGATGGGTATTTAACCTACGTCGATGTTAAGGGTGTTTCGGATGTCCTGTGCGGTGCGTATCGACCAGGGCATTTTCAAGGTGTTGCGACCATTGTTGCTAAATTGTTGAACATTGTCGGTCCATGTACGATGTATTTAGGGGCCAAGGATGCGCAGCAGGTGGTAGTGCTAAAGCATTTGGTTCAAGATTTAAATTTTCCGGTTAAAGTGGTTGTTGGTAAGACCATGAGAGAATCAGATGGTTTGGCTTTGAGCAGTCGCAATGTGTATTTATCTACGAAAG
>JANNCL010000031.1:0-11083 GCA_031386565.1 Candidatus Omnitrophota bacterium | reverse complement strand
CGGACATGAGCGGGGTGTGCAATAAGGGCGGTACTCTGGAGATCAAGGCACAACCTAAAAAGATCGAGAGGGTGAGGATGAATAATAAATAGACTAGTTCCATATGAACTCCTATGATTTTGTTAACATGGCATTAACGATCTTGCCGCCATGGGTGACCACGCAACCTTTGATGATCTCGTCTTCTAAATTGAGATTGAACTTTTTAGCGTCTTTATCCCAATATTCTTCCAATAAATTATGCAAGTTCGCCGAATACATTTGCGAGGCATGCATGGCAACACGTCCGGGTAAATTGCCGTAGCCTAAGATGCGCACGCCATTTTCCGTGACCACTTCTTCATTGAGTTTTGAACCTTCCACATTACCGCCGGATTCAACCGCCATGTCCACAATGATGGTGCCAGGTTTCATTTGAGCGATCATATCTTTGCCAATGACGACAGGTGCTTTACGGCCGAATAATTGAGCGGTGGTGATGACCACATCGGACTGAGCGCAAACTTTAGCCATGCCCTGACGTTGAATATTTATTTGTTCCGGGGTCAATGCCTTGGCATACCCGTCTTTGGTCTGCCCGGTTTCGCCCAGATCGATCTCGACGAATTTGGCGCCCAAAGATTGAACTTGTTCTTTAACCACAGCGCGGGTATCAAATGCTTCAACGCGAGCACCCAGACGTTTAGCAGTGGCGATCGCTTGTAAACCGGCAACACCTGCACCAATGATAAAAACACGCGCCGGGGAAATGGTACCGGCTGGGGTCATGAGCATGGGGAAAATTTTAGGTAAACGTTCAGCGGCTAAGATAACCGTCACATACCCAGCCAAGTTCGCCTGAGAACTTAAGGCATCCATTTTCTGAGCCCGGGTAGTGCGCGGGATCATTTCCACTGAGATGGCCGTGATATTATTGGCGGCCAGTGCATTCACTAAGTCTTTTTCATTGAAGGGATCAAGGAAACTGATGTGAATGGAGCCTTTTTTAAGTTGTGCGACTTCTTCAATAGGGGGTTTGCGTAAACGCAGCACAATGTCGGCTTGCGCTAAAAGAGTGTTACGATTGCCTTCAACGGACGCTCCTGCTTTGCGGTAATCATCGTCGGAATAACCACAACTGGAACCTATTCCCCATTCCACAATGACCTGCGCGCCTTTTTTGACCAGGCGGTCCACAGAAGAGGGGATAAAACTGACCCGGGTTTCGCCGGAGAGTGTTTCTTTAGGTATGGCAATGATCATGAAGTCTCCTTGAACGGCAAGTTAATATCTATTAAAGAGATTAACAAATTCACGTCGATAGTCAAGACTGAATTCATCTAACTTTGGCATAGAGTATTTGCTTTTATCTGCACTTTAGTGATAGCATAAGCAAACTTTGCAGAAAGAGGCGTATCATGTCTGAAATAAAGAACATCACTCAAAATATCAAAAAATTCCGTGATGACCGTGATTGGGCGCAGTTCCATAATCATAAGGATGTGGCCTTGTCGCTGGTTTTAGAAGCCTCTGAGGTGCTGGAGCATTTCCAATGGAAATCCCCGCAAGAGGTTATCGAGCACGGCAAGACCGACAAAGAAGAATTAGCCGACGAACTAGCCGACGTGGCCATTTATCTTTTTGAGCTGGCCGATAACTTAAAGATCGACCTACCCAAAGCCATCGATCAAAAAATGCTCAAGAACGCCCAAAAATACCCTATAGAAAAAGCCAAAGGCCGCCACACCAAGTACAATAAGCTGTGACAGGAACATAATTTAATGAGCCAACAGAAAAAATTAGATCAACACGTTGAACAACTATTACAATGCCGTCTTTGCCCGCAAATGCATCCTCCGTCGGTCAGCGGCGGCCCGGTGCTTAGCCCCGTGATCTTGGTCGGTCAAGCTCCCGGCGATAAAGAACCAAAATTAGGCCGTCCTTTTGCCTGGACTGCTGGCAAGACCTTGTTTAAGTGGTTCCAGGAGGGGACCGGAATGGATGAAGCAACATTCCGTTCGACCATTTACATGGCCGCTGTTTGCCGTTGTTTCCCGGGAAAAAGGGAAACAGGGGGTGACAGGACACCCAATCCGGAAGAGGTCAAGAATTGTTCTTCCTGGTTTAAGAAAGAGCTAGAGATATTAAAACCAGCCTTAGTGATCCCAGTCGGGAAACTCGCGATCACTCAATTCCTGGAAGATGACAAGCTAGAAAATATCATCGGCAAACAATTCAATGTCACCTATGCCGGCCATACCTTCGACGTGATCCCCTTAGCCCACCCATCGGGCGCAAGCCCCTGGCACCGCAAAGAACCGGGAAAAACGTTGGTTAAGCAGGCGATAAAAATGATCAGCAAGCATCCGGCGTTTAAGGGTTTAATATAGGCTTGACGTATGTAACATATGTGTTACACTTGTAACATAGATGTTACAGAAAGGCGGCCTATGCGTTTTCACCTGGTTTTAAGTGATTATTTCAGATCAGAAACAAAGTTAAAGATCGTTAAATTTCTTTTAGATCATACTGCAGCAATGAGTGAGAGGGAGATCGCATCGATCTTAAAGATCTCTCATATGAGCGTGAATCGAACCATGAGAGAATTGAACGGGGTTAATTTAGTAAGTTATGTTGCTGTCGGAAACGCTCATTTGTGGAAAGTGAACCGTCAAAGCTATGCCTATGGGATGTTAAGCGGGTTAATACAGCAGGTCAAGGGTATTCAGGACCCTGTAGAGGTTTTAAAAACGCTTATTTTAAAGAATTTGTCTTTGCGATCGATCAAGAAGATCGTTCTTTTTGGTTCGATCGCCGATAAGGCTGAAAAGAACGATAGTGATATTGATCTGTTCATTTTAGTCAAAAAGAATGAAAATAAGAAAGCTTTTGAAACGGCTTTAGATAAGTTATCCATTGAATGTTTGGAAAAGTTCGGCAATAGGCTGGCGCCATATACTCTTACTGAGCAGGAATTCAGTCAGAAACGGGACCTTTCGGTTATTGCTGCTATCAATAAAGGTATTCAGCTTTATCCTAAGCAAAAAGGTTAAGGATGTCATCAAAATTCAAAACACGCGATGTTCATAAATCTGCCTATGAGAATTATCTGAAGAAGGCAGAGGAGTGTGTCCATGCTGCAAGGAATTCCTGTGAATTAGAGGAATGGAATGCGTCGGCAATCAACGCCATTCATTGCTGTATTTCTGCCTGCGATGCGATGTGTGTGTATTTTCTGGGAAAAAGGAATTCCGGGGAAGACCATAATGACGCAGCAAGATTATTTAAGTCGATCAAGGATAGTGAAGATATCAACACGAATGCCAATCGCATTATTAGGATATTGCGGATCAAGAATATGGCAGAATATGAGGAACGATTGGTGCGCAGGTCTGAAGCAGAGGCTATTTTAAAGGACTGTGAAAGATTCTTAGATTTTGTAAAATCCCAAATAGGCATGAAATAACCAATGCGAACCTTCGTCATAGCCGACATCCACGGCGCCTATCAAGCGCTACGCCAATGTTTAGACCAAGCTAAATTTAACAAAGATACCGACCGTCTCATTTGTTTAGGCGATGTCAGCGACCGCGGCCCGCAAGTTAAAGAATGCATTGATCTGCTTTTAACCATCCCCAAATGCATTTACATCTTAGGCAATCATGATGCCTGGGCCCTGGAATGGGCGATCATGGGAAAAGCACCCGAGGGCTGGCTTGCCGAAGGCGGGGGAGTCACGATGGCTTCGTATGGCCTTAAAAGCATGC
Organism: Candidatus Omnitrophota bacterium; assembly: GCA_031386565.1. GTDB lineage: Bacteria > Omnitrophota > Gorgyraeia > Zapsychrales > Fredricksoniimonadaceae > JACQQW01. The sequence continues at coordinate 7,337 of JANNCL010000031.1, read as the reverse complement.
CCAAAGCTCATCTAGAATTTCTGGCCAACGCCAAGATCTGGCACCTGGAGAATAATAAACTATTCGTCCACGGCGGCTTCAATCCCGAATACCCTTTGGAAGAAAGCCCCAAAGAAACCTTCCTATGGGACAGGACCCTGATCACCAAAGCCGTCAGTTTAAATCACACCAAACCAGACCTGAAGATCGGCTTTTACGATGAGATATATATAGGCCACACGCCAACAACAAATTTCGGCTTCAACACTCCACAGAAATTCTGCAATGTCTGGGCCATGGACACCGGGGCGGGTCATGGGCATAAGTTGACGATCATGGATGTGGATACGAAGGAATTTTGGCAGGCTTAAATGAAAGAATAATAACAAGGGAGTTAATATGGGCAGTTTATTCAATAAACGATGGTTCTGGATCACGGTGTTTTTTGCCGTTATTAATATTGTTGGACTAGTCAAGATCGCGGAGGTTATGGACGGTTCCGGAAAGCCGTCGCTGTTTAGTATTATCGGCGCGCGTTTTGAGTCATTCAATAGTTTGTTCCAAAAGAAAGCGCAGGAGGTTGTTAAGGAAATATCTCAGGAATTGACGGTCAATGGGATTTCAGCGGTGGTTGATGGGACAGAGCCAGCCATTACGGTGCAATTAAGTCAGAGTCTGGGAAATGCCGATATTAAAGGGTACATTGATATTAAACCTTCGGTACGTTTTTCTGCCGAGACGATGTATGACGGCATTCGCATTGAAGGTGATCTCAAGCCGCGGCAAACGTATCACGTTGAGATCCTGCCGGGGCTTACGAGCCAGGACGGTCTGGTACTCAAGCAAGCTTTTGCTCAGGATGTAACTATTCCTGATTATCAGCCGACGCTGCATTTTAAAGTGCCGGGCTTATATTTGGGACTCAAGGGCACTCGAATTATTCCCTTAGAAGTGACAAATTTATCAACAGTCAAGATCAACGTGCATCGTTTGTACGCCAACAATGTTGTTTACTTTCTTAATCATCCGTCGAGATATTCGGTTCCGGAAGATCTTGGCATAGAACTCATCACTAAAGAGATTCCTGTGCATACCGAGATCAATTCTTCCAAAGATACGTATTTAGACCTTAAAGATATTTTACCCCAAAGCCATCAGGGACTTTTTTATGTGACGGCCGATGACCCCTCAAGCGAAGCGAATTCAGACTCAAAGATCGTTCTGGTTACCGATATCGGCATTGTATTAAAGAAAGCAGCCCATGAAGTGCTGGTATGGGCCGCGTCGCTTAAGGATGCTGCGCCTATCCCAGGGGCCGCGGTTAAAGTGTTCAGTAAGACCAATCAGCTCATTGTGGAAGGCACAACATATGAAAATGGATTGATGCATTTTAAAGAACTTGATTTTGGTAAAGACCGCGAGCCTTTCGCCGTGGTGGTTTCTAAGGATAGTGATCTTTCTTTTCTGGAGATCGACGCAAATGCGATCGCTGAAACAGATTTCGATAGTCAGGGCCGTCTGTATTTAAGCGCGGGTTATGAAGGTTATGTTTATAGTGACCGTGGGGTTTACCGTCCAGGGGAACGTGTGCATTTAAGGACCATTGTCCGCGCGCCGGGGGTTAAGACGCCGGAGAGTTTTCCAGTCGTGTTTAATATCGTTCTGCCGGACGGGAAAAAGTTCAAAGAACAAAGTGCTGTACTCGATCGTTTTGGCAGCGCGGATCTTGCTTTGGATCTGCCGGATTATGCGTTAACCGGAGAATATAAGGTTGAATTAAAAGTGCCTGGTAATGAAAAATCTGTTGGTGAAGCAAAATTCAATGTCGAAGAATTTGTGCCGGACAGTCTTAAGGTCGCGGTTACTATGCCCGCACAGCGTTTTAAAAAAGAAGACGTGATCCCGCTTAATGTTGCTGTTGCGCAAAATTTTGGAACTCCTGCGGCAGGACGCGAGGTGAAAGTGTCCTATCGTTTAGAAGCTGAGCCTTTTGAAGCCAAGGACTACAAAGGTTTCTCGTTTGCAGATGATACCCGCGCGTTTAATTTTAAAAGGGAATATCTGGAGGTGCAAAAGACCGGGGAAGATGGTCATGCCGCTTTTGAAATCAAGCTTAAGGATGTTGGATTGCCAGCTAGTGCGTTGCAAATGTCTGCAGAGGTGACGGCCATGGAGGTCGGAGGTCGGGGTTCAACAGTTTATCAAACACGCAGCGTCGATGTGTATCCCTATTATATCGGTGTTAAAAAAGCATTTGAGGGCGATGCCCAATTAGGTCAGGAAGTTAAATTGGATTACATCGCGCTTACACCGGACGGAAAAAAAGCCCTGGACGCTCCCGTTTCCGCGCAGGTTTGCCGCATCATCTGGAATAATATGGTGAAAAAAGATGAGCACGGCAGTTGGAAATGGATCACCGAAAGCCGTGAGGAGTGCGCACCGCCTAAGATCTTGATCCCTAAAGAAGGCGCTGGAAGTTTTAGTTTTGTATCAACCGATACGGGCGATCATCTGGTGCGGTTTAAAGGCGGTAAGGATGGTCATCAAGCTGCGGTTAAATTATTTGTAGAAGGTCCGGGCATTACTGGCTGGTCAAAAGAAAGGCCGGACCGCATTGAATTAACAACGGACAAGCCTTCCTATGTGATGGGCGACACGGCCAAGCTAACCATCAAAGCACCATTTGCTGGAAAAGGCCTGCTGACCTGCGCGACAGATAAGATCTTTCTAAGTAAAACGATCGATGTCGGCATTACGGCTCAGGAAGAAGTTGTTCCAATTACCGATGATTTTTCACCCAATGCATATTGCGCATTGACCGTAATCCGTTCTATTACAGCTGAGAAAGAATGGAGTTCGCATCGCGGTTATGGCTTAGTGCCGATCATATTAAACACAGATGCACATAATACGCCAGTGACGATCCAAGCACCTGCTACAGCCCGTCCGCATGAAACAGTGACCATGGATATAGAAGCACCTGCCGGCAAACCCATGGGATTTTCCGTGGCTTTGGTGGATGAGGCCATATTGCGTCTGACAAATTACCAAGTGCCGGATGCTTATAAATTCTTTTACGGCAAACGCGCCAATGGTGTGTTGACTTCGGATATTTATTCTAAGCTCATGCCGGAGTTCGATCAAGCCAAAGTGACGGCCGATTCTTCTCCGTCGGGGGATAGGTCTGCGTATAATCCAAAGAATTTTAATCCGATCAGTGCCAAGCGCATCAAGAGCGTTGCTTTGTACCAAAGTCAGATCATCACCGATGAACAAGGTAAAGCCCATGTCCAATTTGAGATGCCGGAATTTAACGGAGAGCTCAAATGGATGGTGATTGGCGCGGGTGATAGTGATTTTGCCTCAAAGTCACAAGCAATGAAAGTAGTTGAACCGCTGGTGATCAATCCTTTCTTGCCGCGGTTTTTATCGATGAACGATACGTTCAATGTTCCGGTGTCTATATCCAATATGACCAAATCCGGCGGGGCTGTTAACGTAACGCTTGAAGCCTCCGATGGCTTTACTTTTCTTTCAGAGAAGTCCCAGAGCATTACCATTGATGTCAATAAAGAGGGAGTGGTGAACTTTACACTTAAAGCACCGTCTGCCCCTCAAAAAAGTTTCATTAAACTCACAGCGGTTTTAGGAACAGAAACAGTGACGCGCACTATTGAACTATCCGTGCGTCCGCCAGTCAGTTGGACTTCACTGCATGGTGTCTTAGAAATTCCTGCGGAAAGTAAGGGATCGATCCTTATCCCCGATGGCTGGTTAGCCGGGACAGCGCGCACAAAACTGATCGTTTCCGCCATGCCCACCTTAAAGTTATCCGGCGGGTTAAAATATTTACTCAAATACCCCTATGGGTGTATTGAGCAAACCACGTCTAGTGTTTATCCGCTGTTATACCTGCGCGACCTGGCTTCAACAGTGGACACTAAACTTTATAGTGCTCCAATGATCGCCCAGTATATTCACGCAGGTATTGAACGCATTGTGTCGATGCAAACTTTCTCCGGCGGGTTTGCCATGTGGCAGGGGGAAAAAGAGGCTTATCCATTCGGAAGCGTGTACGCCACGGATTTTCTCATTGAAGCAGATAAGGCCGGTTATCCAGTACCCTCTTTTGCGAAGATATTGGCTTTATCGTATTTAGAAAGCTCATTGACTAGAAGTGATGAGGCTAATACTCTTGATCTAAAAGCTTATACCGTCTATGTATTAGCGAAGTCCGGTCGGGTGAATGCGTCCTGGATCAGGCGTTTACAACAGAAGAGTTCGGAAATGACCGGCGAGTCCCGTTTCTATTTAGCCGCGGCATTAGCGCTGATGGGCGATAGTAAATCTGTCACCGCCATATTAGGCGAGGGTTTCCCTGAGCAGAATATTGACCGCGATAAAGCGGGCATGCTTTCATCCAAAGTCCGTCAGGATGCAGTTGCTTTATCGATCTTCATGGACTTAGATCCACAGAATGCGATAGTGCCGGTCTTGGTCGCTCGCATTGAAGGTGCTATGAAAGATGATCAATGGGCTTCTACTCAGGAAAATGCGCAAGCGCTGATCGCTTTAGGTAAATACGCGCGTTATTTTGCCAAGGAAGATATTGATTTCACCGGCAGTATAAAGTTAGGCGATGCCGTCCGTACATTTAACAGCCGCACGCTTTTAGAAATATTCGATATGGACTTAGCGGGTAAATCCCTCGAAGTAGCTGTTGCGGGTAAAGGCAAGGCTTATGCCTACTGGACGTCCGAGGGTGTGCCGCTTGATCCGCAAGCCAAAGAAATAGACAGCGGCATGAAAGTGCGCCGCAGTTTCTTAGATCGTGAAGGAAAAGCCGTCGACCTTAAAACGATCAAACAAGGCGATGCCTTGATCGTTGACTTAAGCATCGAGGGCGCCGGGGGCATTAAGAACATTGTTTTAGAAGATCTCTTACCGGCTGGTTTTGAGATCGAAAATCCGCGGTTAAAGAATTCACAGCATTTAGACATTGATCCCGCTGATCTCATTGATCCCGTGCATTTAGACATCCGCGACGACAGGCTGGTGTTATTTCTGGATGTGGACAAAGACACAGTGCATTACCGCTACATCGTGCGCGCGGTGACCAAGGGTGATTTTATTCTACCGGCGGTGAAAGCCGAAGCCATGTATGATCCATCCATTGTCAGCGTCAGCGGGCAGGGCAGGGTTGAGGTTAATTGATCAAGGACGTCATGAAAAAGATCCTTCAAATAAGCGCGGTTGCTATCTTAGGCAGTATTGTTGCCTTGTTCCTTTTTTATCATGCCGTGCTTTTCTTTATGCCATTACCTGTTGATGCCGCTAACAATATCCATTTTTCATCGCAGGTTTTAGATAAAGACGGGCATTTGCTCTATACATTCTTAAATGATCCAGACCGCTGGCAATTGCCGGTTGATCTAAAGAATGTGGATAGGCATTTTATTGAGGCCACGCTCGCCATTGAAGATCACAATTTTTATGAGCAACACGGCATTGACCTGCCTGCTATTGGCCGGGCGGCGTTCTTGAATGTATCCCATGGTCGCATTATTTCCGGTGCCTCCACGATCAGCATGCAGACGGTGCGTTTATTAGAAAAGCGCAAGCGGGGTTTTGTAACCAAGCTCATTGAAATGGTGCATGCCGTAAGGCTCGAGCAAATATATACCAAGCAGCAGATCTTAACGCTATATCTGGAACTGGCGCCTTATGGAGGCAATATTCATGGCATCCGTGCCGCTTCATTGCGCTACTTAAACAAAGAGCCGCAGGATCTAAATCTTGCCGAAGCCGCTTTACTAGCCGGCCTGCCGCAATCCCCGTCACGCTTAAGGCCGGACCGCTATCCGCAAAGAGCAAAGCTACGTCGAGACAGGGTTTTGCTTAGCATGTTCAAGCAGGGCTTCATTGACCGCGCCTTATATGAACAATCCATTCAAGAGCCGGTGGCCGTGGCCCATTTTGAATTTCCCAAAAAAGCCCCGCATTTTTCACGATATATCAAAGTACGATTTACATCCGATAAAGCCGTACAGACCAGTTTGGATGCCGCATTGCAGCAATTTATTGAGCAGACCTTGAAAGAAAATGTTGATCGTTTACGTTCCAATGGTGTCACCAATGGGGCGGTGGTGATCATTGATAATAAAACAGGCAAGGTCAGGGCATGGGCGGGCTCTGCAGATTTTGCCGCAACACGCGATCCCGGCCAAGTGGATGGGGTTATCAGTCAACGCTCGCCTGGTTCAGCCTTAAAACCATTCACCTATGCACTGGCCTTGGAAACAGGCCGATATTCTACCACAACCATTCTCGACGATGCGCCATCCCGCTACGCAGAATATGCCCCGCGCAATTATGATAAAAGTTTTCGGGGTCAAGTATCGTTGCGTGAGGCTTTGGTCGATTCATTGAATATTCCCGCCGTGGAAGTGTTAGAGGATGTAGGTTTTCGAGTTTTACACGCCCTCTTGCGTGATGCCGGCCTCAAAACATTATCGCCCGATCCCAATCATTACGGCCTATCCTTGACCCTAGGCTCACCCAGTGTCCGTTTATTAGAATTAACCAATGCCTATGCCATGCTGGCGCGTTTGGGTGTGTATCAGCCGTTCAATGTCCTTGAAAAAAACGAAAGTGCATCTGGATGGCGTCTTATAAAAGACGGAGCCGCCTATGTGATCGCCGATATTTTAAGTGATACCAGCCGCCTTGAGGCTGTAGGCCTTTATCGCAGCGCATTAACACCAAAGATAGCTTTTAAAACAGGCACATCCTATGGACAGCGGGATGCCTGGACTTTTGCGTATAATCCCGAATATACTGTGGGTGTTTGGATGGGTAATTTTAATGGCAGATCCTCTAAGGCTTTGGTTGGAATAGAAGCCGCCGCGCCATTAGCCGTGCGCATTTTTGACTGGCTTTACACCAATAAACCCTTAGTCTGGTACGCCAAACCAGATACTGTGGTGCTGGGCCCCAAGAATGATATGTCGATCAAAAATACCAGCCCCGCATTAGAGCCGGGCATCCAAGAAAATATCGACCCCGCCAAAAGACCCGAGATCATCTCACCAGCCGGTGGAGCCGAATATTTCATCTCCGGCATACAAGGCAGCCGACAAGAGATCAACCTTCAAGCCAAAGCCCCCAAAGAAGCAGAGAAGCTCTTCTGGTTCGTCAACGGCAGCCTTTACAAGACCGCACAACCCAACGAAAACATTATAATGCCCATGTTCCCCGGCAAATACCACATCACCTGCGCAGATAATTTCGGCCGTAGTGCGACGGTGGATTTTAGGGTGCGATGAGAAATAGTAGCGGCTTGACATATTGTCGCAAAT
>JANNCL010000030.1:0-8051 GCA_031386565.1 Candidatus Omnitrophota bacterium | reverse complement strand
GTGACTTCTTGAAGTGTATGCGCTATTTCTTTAGTTAGGTTCTCTTGCACCTGCAAACGCCTGGCATACATATCTACGATACGGGCGATCTTAGAAAGTCCGATGATCTTGCCTTTTGGGATATAACCCACATGCGCCCTTCCAAAAAATGGCAATAAATGGTGTTCACATAAGGAATACAATTCAATATCTTTGACAATGACCATCTCATCATTATCTGACTTGAAAATAGCGCCATTGACGATCTCATCAATGTTCTTTTTATAACCCTGGGTCATAAATTCCAAAGCACGGGCCGCGCGATGAGGCGTCTTGATCAATCCTTCACGATTAATATCTTCCCCGACACTTTCTATGATCTTACGGTAATGTTCGTCCATGTATATCTCCTTTCTGCTACACCAAAATATTTATATGTTTGGCTTCGCAGGAATTATATTCTTAGTGCTCGATAATAACACAGGGTCTTGCTTATGACAAGCACCGCTGCTATAATCGGCCACATGTCAAAACCACGCGTTGATTATCACATGCACACCACCCTTTGCGGGCATGCCGTTGGCAGTTTGGAAGAATATGTCCAGCATGCAATAAAAATTGGACTAACCGAGATCGGATTTTCTGACCATGCGCCAATGGTACATGAACGCTTACAAGGCGTCACCATGGACTATCGTCAGCTGTCCCTTTATCATCGCCTCATTAATGAGGTAAAATCAAAATATTCCGATAAGATCACGATCAAATATGCACTAGAAGCGGACTTTATACCGGGATTTGAAGAACAGACGCGTGCGATCATCAATACATATCCCTATGATTACATCATTGGTTCCGTGCACTATGTCAATGACTGGGCCGTAGATGACCCCGCCACCATTGAACGCTGGAAAACACAGGACGTGAACCAGATATGGCATGAATATTTTAAGCTTTTACGTCAAAGCGCTCAAACCGGATTGTTCAATATCATTGGCCATAGCGATCTGCCCAAAAAATTTGGATATTTACCCACTGTAAGCATGATCGATGAAGTGCGAGCCACCGCCAAAGTTTTCAAAGAAACCGGCGTTGCCGTTGAGATCAATACCTCCGGTCTACGCAAACCGATCAAAGAAATGTACCCTTGCCCTGCGTATCTTAAGATCTATTGTGGCGCAGGTGTACCCCTAACATTAGGGTCTGATGCACACACCCCGCAAGACGTTGGCAAAAACTTTGAAGATGCCCTACTTTTAGCTAAATCAGCAGGTTATAGTGAACATGTTACTTTTTCAAAAGGCAAGATCTCTGGAAGGATAAAATTATGATTCGTATAGCTGGGATAGATCACGTTGCATTTAACGTACGTGATCTTGATAAAACTGTAAAATTCTATACTGAGGTCATTGGTCTTAAAATAACCGATCGCGAACCCTCTAAACCAGGCATTGAATATTTCTTGGATTGCGGCCCGTCTCTGCTTGGCATTATCCAGGCTCAGGACCTAAATATTAACCATCCTTTTGCCCACGAAGGTTTGGGGGCGAATCATTTTTCTTTTCGCATCCATTCTGATGATTTTATACCCATGATCGAACATTTAGAATCACACCATGTAAAGATCGAGTATGCCAAAAAAAGACCCAAAAGCTGGTCACTATATTTTTATGATATAGACGGCAATAAATTAGAAGCCACCGCCTGGCCCCTGGAAGACGGCCTTCCGGCCGAACGCCGTGTGAAAGAAATCTATGATGGAAAACTTAAATCCTGGAGAAAATATGAATAATGGCGATAAAGCCCCAACATTCCCTGGACTGAAAGAAAATAAAGGTAAAAACATTGTCCTCTACTTCTATCCTAAAGACGACACCCCTGGCTGTACAGTAGAAGCCTGTGGATTACGCGATAGTTTTAAAGAAATCACCAAATTAAACACCGTTATTTTTGGCATTAGCCCAGACAGCCAGAAGTCACATGACAAATTCATCACCAAGTTCACCCTCCCCTTTGCCTTGATCCCGGACGAAGATAAAAGCATAGCCCAAGCTTATGGCGTATGGGTGGAAAGATCCATGTACGGCAAGAAATACATGGGTGTGGCACGGACGACGTTCATCATTGACGGCAACGGCAAGATCGCAAAGGTGTTCGAAAAAGTAAAACCTGAAGGGCACGAGCAAGAGATCATTGACGCATTGAAGACATTTGCCTAAGATCAATCATCCCTGTTCTAAAAACTTGGCATATACATAATATGCGCTTAAAAAACCTGGGACACACTAAGTTTTTAAAAACTGTATATCACAGGCTAAAACTTAGTGTGTCCCAGGTTTTTTGCCTGCTATATTGCCAGTAGACGGATCGACGATGATTGTCTTTCCAGTTGATGGAGCATAAATATCCATCTTAAAATCTTTGTAGTTATAATGCGGTAAAAACCAATCTACAAACGGAAGAAAATAAATCAGCACATCCATAGGAGTAAGTTGACCACAATGATCAATTTGTCTGCAACTCCTTACTTTGGAACAAGCTTTGCAATGATGTAAATGCAGCATCCCTCGAAGGAAGGAAACTGTGAGAACTAATATAATAACTATCCCGATGATCCGAAATTGTTTAGTCCTCATCTCCCCCTCCCTAACCCTCCCCACAAGGGGGAGGGAATTCTTTGATCTCTCTAAAATTATTTAAACTGCATTTGCCCATTCTGCGACGGCGCAATATTTTCAGCATTCTCGACCATGGTGATGAATTCTATTTTTAGGCCGAAACGGTCGTCGTTGATATTGGCTCGGGCGGTTCTGAGCACATGATCGTAGGTTGCCGACCCTTTGAATTCGGAATTCCTTAAAAGCATGCCGAATTCTGCTACTGAACTGGCCCAGGCGAAATCGCCGGTTGGTTCATTGGTGATCTGGCTTTTCTTGATCGTACGGGTGATCAGCTTGCTTGTGTTTTCATTAGGTTGTTTATAGCGCAACTTGACGGTCATGACTTCGTCGCTAACGTTGACCGACTTTGCTTTTTGGTACTTTAAGGGGTCAACACTATTGCCTTCCTCCTGCACACCGGCAGGAACGATCTCATATAATGCGGTCACCGTATGGCCGGCACCGATCTCACCCGCATCTTTTTTATCATTATTGAAATCTTCCTTGGCTAGCAGTCGTTTTTCATAACCGATCAAACGGTACGACTGCACGGCACTGGGATTAAATTCAATCTGTATCTTCACGTCCTTGGCAATAGTAAATAACACCGAACCCAATTCATTGACCAGAACCTTACGGGCTTCTTTAAGATTATCGATGTAGTAATAGTTGCCGTTGCCCTTATCGGCAATCTGTTGCATACGGCCGTCTTTGTAATTCCCTTGGCCAAATCCAAGCAAGGTCAGAAAAACACCTTCCTGGCGATGGCCTTCTACTAAACGCACCAACTCGGAAGTGTCGGATGTCCCGACATTGAAATCGCCATCCGTTGCCCACACAACACGGTTATTACCACCGCTGATGAACTGTTCTTTGGCGATCTGATACGCGAATTGCATGCCTGCCCCGCCAGCAGTCGAACCGCCGGCTTGCATGGCATCGATGGCGGCGATGATCTGCTCTTTATGGTCACCGTAGGTCGGCGGTAAGACCAAGCCCGCATTGCCGGCATACACCACGATCGATACCTTATCTTGCGGCCGCAGCTGATTGATCATCATTTTGAAGCTGTCTTTCAACAGCGGCATTTTATCAGGTTCATCCATAGACCCGGACACATCGATCAAGAATACTAAGTTACTAGGTGATAACTGCGCGGCATCCGGCGTACGCCCTTTTAAACCGATATGCAATAATTGATGTTGATTATTCCAGGGGCACACCGCCATGTTGGTCGTGATCGAGAATGGTTCATTATTCTTAGGATTTGGATAATTGTAGCTAAAATAATTGACCATTTCTTCCACGCGCACGGCATCTGCCGGCGGCATCTGATTGTTCAACAAGAATCGGCGGACATTACTGTAAGATGCCGTATCAACATCGATCGAAAACGTGGATAAAGGATTCTCTAACGCGGTTAGGAATTGATTATCATTGATCGATTTATATTCTTCTGTATTTTCATTTTTAAACACAGGATATGGATGAAAGAGATACATGGGTTCACTGATGCCTGCTGTTGCTAGAACTTGCGGATAATTCTTTTTTACCAGCGCTCCCGCAGCAACAAACTGATCCGTCGTCTGCAAAGTTACGGATCCGTCTACCTCACGACCTAATATTTGCGCTCTTTCATAATTTGTCGTTTGATATCCACTTTTCAAACGTGACGCAGCAGAATCCATAGCCACCAAACCTTCATCCATCATTTTCTTATCAACTGAATCTTTTTGAACATTGTAACTAGATTGCTGATAATACGGCTCATATTGTTTTGTGTTGGCTAAGGATATTACTTGTGACGTCTCAGTTGTCTGCTGACCCAAATTAGCTCTTGATGCAGTGGTACTATTCGGGGAATATTGATCGGCAATATCATGAGAAGATGACTTCATTTTACCCTGGACACCCTTACCAAAAATATTGAACGATGCACTTGGCTGATAATACGGTTCATACTGTTTCGTTTGTCCTAAAGCAGTCGTCTGACTGGTCATATACTGCCCGGCATCACGCACCCTGCTCTGTAAAGCACGATGGGCATAATTCTGGAATACCAGAACACATACAACGAGTGTGGCCAAGACCATGGCCGGGTACTTTAATTTTGATGTATTCATTGAGCTCTCCTTGTAGATGGTTTTTCGGATCTTAATTTCCGCATCAGGAGAGAGAGCTTGTTCTTGTAACGAAGGTAAAACAGAAGAGAGTTTCTTTATTTCATCTAAATAGGCACGGCATTGGGGATCTTTGGCCAGCAAATTTTCTACCTGTGCTCTCTCTGTTTCAGAAAGCGCATTGTCATAGTAGGCAGATATCAATATTTTTTGTTCTTCGCTTAACATGGCCCTTGCTCCTTTAGCCGCGGGAGTAATTCTTTACGTAAGCCTTCCCGGGCTCTGAAAATCAATACTTTCACTTTTTCCAGTGAACAATCTAAGATCTGGCTGATCTCGGCATAATCTTTGCCCATATATTCCCTTAAGACCAGTGCTTCTTTTTGCTCAGGCGGCAATACCTTTAGCGCTTGGGCGATCAAGCGGACATTTTCCTTATTGACCGCCGCTTCGCGCGGCTGCGGCACGCTATCAGGGATATCCCACTCCTGCGCGTCTTCCCCGTCTTTACTAAACCATAGGGAAACCGTGTGTTTGACCGAACGCAGGCGCGAGATGCAGGCATTGCGCGCCACTGTCAATAGCCACGTTGTCAGTTTTGCCCTGCCGTCAGCCGTGAAACGCTTGTTAAAGAGCGCTAAAAAGACCTCGCTTGTGACATCTTCCGCATCCGCGCGACTATTTAACAGTCTTAGGGAAAAATTAAAGACGTATCCCTTGTGCCGGTTAAATAGCGTATCGAACGCTTTTTGGTCACCGCCGTTATACGCGCGCCACAACTCTTCGTCGGTTTGTTCCATTTTGCCTTTTGAGCTTACTCTAGAAATAAACTTTTCTCTCTCCTACCCTTTTAACGCTGGAGAGCCCAGAAAGTTACAGAATATTTTCGAATATTGAATGATAGCGGCCATGGATGTTAAGCGCCAGGGGTCAAGCTTCCCTCGCTCCTCAACACCCCCCATCCCCCGTAACACTTGCACGAGATCACTTGGCAACGGTTGGGGTGAGGCGTTGTTGTTTTGGTTAGGGTGGCAAGTGACGGGGGTCGTTTCGTCGCTCACGAACTTGCCCCGTCACTTAACATGGCCTGTCACTTGCGTTTTACCAAGATTACTTTTTTATATCTGTTTTAACATCTTTCTTAGCTGGCGGGAAACAGATCGCACAGGGCTTATAATTCACCTTTTCTGCATCTTCTTTCGTGGCAAAACTTACTTTATTATCCGCCTTGATATTTTTAGCTAAACGGCAATCGGCTTTGTGAAATTTATCGGAATCTTTGCTCCCAACAAAAGCTTCTGCGGCCGCACTTTTTGCAGGAGGGTTACACTTTTTACATGCAGTATAACCTGCCTTGATCGCTTCTTCTGGCGTTTGGAAGGTGACTTTATTATCAGCCTTAATCTGGGCAGCAACAGTACAGCTAGACAAATGATATTTATCCCCGCCTTTGCTGCCAACGAGATCTTCAGCATAGGTTAAACCAACGCTCATGCATGTAAATAAGCCTATTAAAAAACCTAAAACTATCTTTTTCATACCGGCTCCTTTGTGGGTTGATACTTATTTTTAATATAGTCCTCTAAAATAATAATGAACTCTTCTTTGATCTTATCCCCTTTTAAAGTCTTGAATTCCTTGCCGTCAACATAAACAGGGGCAATGGGTTGCTCGGATGCTCCGGGCAGACTGATCCCGATATGCGCATGCCGGCTTTCACCCGGCCCATTGACCACACAGCCCATGACCGCGATCTTTAACTGTTCAACACCAGGATATTGCCTTTTCCAGATCGGCATTTTTAACTTAATATGACTATTAATATCTTGAGCTAAATATTGGAAATAATTACTGCTGGTGCGGCCGCAACCGGGACAACTCGTCACGGACGGTGCAAAGTACCGAAACCCAATGGCTTGTAATATTTCTTTACAGACTTCTACTTCTTTAGCACGGGATATATTGGGCTGCGGTGTTAATGATACACGGATAGTATCGCCGATGCCCTGTTGTAACAGAATAGATAGTGCCGCCGCTGAAGAAACAGCCCCTTTGATATCCGCACCGGCTTCCGTTAAACCCAAATGCAGGGCAAAATCACATTCTTTCGCTAAACGTTCATAAACAACCACCATATCTTGTAACACCGACATTTTAACGCTCAACACGATCTTTTCTTTAGGCAAACCTAAGGCAACTGCATACTGCGCACTACGCAACGCACTTTGCACCATGGCCTCCTGAGTGACGTCACTAAAATCTTTTGGTGATGCAACTACCGCATTGGCATCCATGAGTTCTGTGAGTAATTCCTGATCCAAAGACCCCCAATTCACCCCGATACGTACCGCTTTGCCATTATCAACAGCGATCTTAATGATCTTAGCAAAATTATCATCATGCAATTTGCCTTTGCCCACATTACCGGGATTAATGCGGTATTTGTCCAATAAAGCTGCGGCTTCAGGATTTTTGGTTAATATCAAATGGCCGTTAAAATGAAAATCGCCGATGATCGGTATTCGTATCCCCTCTGCCCTTAAACGCTTAATGATCATAACCGCACCGCTAGCCGCCTCATGGTCATTGACCGTCCAACGGACAAGTTCAGAACCCGCATCGATCAATTCTTTGGTCTGAAGGTAAGTTGCCTCAACATCCGCGGTCGGTGTATCGGTCATGGATTGAATACGGATAGGGAACGCGCCGCCAAGCTTTAAATTGCCAATAACAACAGTTGGTGTCTTTCGACGGATAATGGTTCGCATAAAATGGTTTACTCTATTTTTAAAAATGCTATAATTGAGCCCGTATTATAAGAAAAGCCAGAGATAAAAGCAATAAAAACCCGATATTAACTTTAATGATATGGATATTTACCTAGCTAAAACTCAAGGGTTCTGCGCCGGTGTTGCCAGTGCGATCGACATTGTCGAACTAGCGTTAAAAACATACGGCACCCCGCTGTATGTTTACCACGATATCGTTCACAATACGGCGGTGGTGGACGATATGAAAAAACGCGGCGTTATTTTTGTCGAAAACTTGGATGACGTTCCAGACGGGAACCGCATCATATTTTCCGCCCACGGCGTTCCGCCCCATCTCATCCAGAATGCCCGTGACCGCAAACTAAAATTTGTGGATGCCACCTGCCCTTTAGTGACTAAAGTACATAAAGAAGCCGTTAAGTTCTCCGCGCAGGACATTGACACCGTATTGATCGGCCATGTTGGACATCAGGAATTGATCGGAACTTCTGGGTACGTCCGACCCGACCTCTTACATATTG
>JANNCL010000141.1:0-7882 GCA_031386565.1 Candidatus Omnitrophota bacterium | reverse complement strand
AGGGTTGGCCGAGGCGCTTGGGGTTAGCCATGATATCGATATACACATGGGCACTTTGTCTAAAGCAGCGGGTTGTTTCGGGGCCTATGTTTGCGGCAAGAGGCCGTTGCGCTCTTTTCTGGTCAATCATGCCCGCAGTTTTATTTATTCGACAGCATTACCGGCGGCAGTGATCGCCGCGGCAAGGACGGCGGTTGGGATCATTGCTTCTACAGAGGGGAAAGTAAGGAGGGAGCGGGTGCAGCAGCATGCAGCGCAGGTGCGCGGGGCTTTGAAAGGGTTAGGTTTTGACACGCTCAATTCAACAACGCCCATTATTCCTGTCCTTTTTAAAGACGCCGCCAATGCGCTTAAGGCATCACGTTTTCTCTGGGATAGCGGCATTTATGTCAGCGCTATCCGTCCTCCTACGGTGCCGGCCAACACGGCAAGATTGCGTATCACACTGAGCGCCGGTCACGCCCAGGAAGATCTGGAAACGTTGATCGGCGTCATGAGAAAGATATAGATCATGGCCGAATTCTTATCACAACGCGGACTAAAGTGGCATTATGATCTTAAAGGCAGCGGTGAGACGATCCTTTTTATTCATGGGTTCGGCGGCAGCGGTCTATGGTGGCAGGAACAGGTGGATTTCTTATCGCATGATTTCGAAGTCATTACCATTGACCTTCTCGGGCATGGGAAAAGTGCTTGGATGCCTTTGGGAATTAATGATATGGTGCAGGATATTGGTCAATTGATCAATAGTTTTGGAGATGTCAATATTTCGCTGGTCGCTTCGTCGTTCGGAGGGTTGGTGGCGTCGGAGCTCTATCGGCATATGCCGGAGAGGGTGATGCGCATTTCATTTGTGGGTTCTATCCCGAAATTCGCGCGGGGTGAAAATTACCCTGCGGGCCTGGATATTGATAAGATCCGTAAATTAAGCCACCAGATAGGAGAAGATCAGGCGGTGGTGATGGACATGTTCTTTCGTTCTTTATTTACCATGAAAGAGCGCGATAGTGATCGCTTTAAAGTATTGAAACAAATGCGGGCTGCCGAAGCCTTGCCGATCCCGGCGGTGCTGCAGCATTATTTAAAGCTATTGGAAGAAACCGACCTGCGCGACCGCGTATCCAAGATCATTTGTCCATTGCAATACATTACCGGTTCAGAAGATTATATCTGCCCGCCGGCCATCATGGACTGGCTGGCCCAACATACCTATAATGCCAGATATGATGTGATCAAGGCTACAGGCCACTTGCCGTTCTTGACGGAAGTCGAAGAATATAACCGTTTGTTAGAGGATTTTCTTTTAAGCTAATATGTTTAAAATATTTACCGATAGAATTCGCCGTTCATTTTCCGACGCGGCAGACCAATACGACATCCTGACTTCCTTGCATAAGGAGATCGGGCGGGAGCTGGTTAAGAAGATCGTCAAGCTCAATGCGCCAGTGATCGTTGATGTTGGCTGCGGGACGGGGTATGTGGCTAATAAAGCGAAGTTCTTTTTCCCGGAAAGCCGTATCATCGGGGCGGATATTGCAGAGGGCATGATCGACAAGGCTAAGGCCTTGCATGAGGGGATAGCGATCGAATGGATCTGTGCCAATGCTTCACGGTTACCGTTTAGCGATGGGGATATTGACTTGGTTCTTTCTAACTTAGCGTATCAGTGGGTGGAAGACCTGTCTCGGGCTTTTGCGGAGGCGGCAAGAATACTCAAGAGTGGCGGTACTTTGAATATCACTCTCTTTGGTCATCGTACCTGTCAGGAATTATTCGAATCGCTTAAGTTTGCTGATCCTAAAGTCAACACCCGTCGATTGCCGTCAGTAAAGCAGGTGCAGGAAGGTTTGCAGGCAGCTGGTTTTAAAGAAATGCATGTTGATTTTGAGCTGATCAAGGTTGAATTCAAAGATGTGCTGGATCTCCTAACCTGGCTCAAAGCCATCGGTGCGAATCAGTTAAGTGAACATCCGGTATTTTTAGGCAAGAACAAATTAACCGAGTTACAGCAATATTACCGCGCGTATTTCCCTTATAACGAGGGGATATGCGCCAGCTTCGAGGTGATCTGGGTCCATGCAAAACGCTAATGCTATTTTTATCACCGGGACCGATACCAATGTCGGCAAAACTGTGGCCACCTATGCGTTGGGCACCATGCTTAAAAGTCAGGGCTATGATGTCGGGGTCATGAAGCCTGTGCAATGCGGCGGTAGTGACGCGCAATTCTTGAAAGACAGGCTGGAGATCAAGGATGATCTAAGTTTGATCAATCCCTGTTATGTTAAAGAGCCCTTGTCCCCGCATCTGGCTTTTCGGCGCACCGGCAAGAAGGTGGATCTAAAGAAGATACAAAAATCCTTCGATGCCTTGTGCGCGCGGCATGATGTGGTCTTAGTCGAAGGCGCCGGCGGCTTAATGGCCCCTTTAAGCGCGGCCTATTTTAATGCGGATCTTATTAAAATGCTGGATATCCCGCTCGTGATCGTAGCAAGGCTTGGCCTGGGAACGATCAATCACACGATATTAACGATCAATCAGGCCAAAGCGTATGGCTTGACGATCGAAGGGATCATTTTTAGCGACACCGATCCAAAAGCAAAGTCATTAGCAGAGAGAACAAATCCAAAAGAAATCGAGAAGATAACAAAAGTAAAAGTGCTAGGCATTATTCCGTATCTGGCTAATAAGTCTCGCAAATGAGGACAGAGTTTGTTCGTGAGCAGCGAAACGTCCCCCGTCACATGCAGACTAATGAAGGCGAACTAACTAGATTTTATTAAAGCAACCACCTTTGAAATCAAACCCGTGCATGTGTTGCGGGGGTTGGGGGGGTTGAGCAGCGAGCGAATTAACCCTGTTCTCATGCATGGCTTAGAAGGACATATGGCATCAAATATCTGGCATCCATTTACACAAATGAAAGACTGGCCGCAGAGCGAGCCTTTGGAGATCGCGCGGGCTAAAGGGGTTTATCTTTATGATACAAAAGGCCGGCGTTATATCGACGGGGTTTCTTCTTTGTGGGTCAATGTGCACGGGCATCGGCATCCGGTGATCGATGCGGCGATCAAAAGACAGTTGGCTAAGGTCAGCCATTCCACCCTTTTAGGATTATCCAATACACCGGCAGGACAACTGGCGAAAGAACTAATTGCCATTGCGCCAAAAGGATTAAAGAAGGTTTTTTATTCTGACAATGGTTCGACTTCGGTTGAGATCGCCCTGAAGATGGCCTATCAGTACTGGCAAAACACGGGACAGCCTAAGAAACGCACGCTGGTGCACTTAAGCAATTCCTATCATGGCGACACGTTGGGCAGTGTTAGCGTCGGAGGAATCGATCTGTTCCATCAGATATATGGGGGATTGATCTTTAAGACGCATGGCCTTAAGGGTCAAGGTTTTGAGGCGGTAAAAGATTTTGAAGTGCTGCTTAAGAAGAAGGCTGGCACGATCGCGGCGATCGTCGTTGAGCCTTTGGTGCAGGGTGCGGCGGGAATGCTGGTCTGGCCTAAAGGGGTGCTTAAGGAATTCAGGCGTTTATGCACGCAATATGATGTTTTTTTGATCATTGATGAAGTGGCCACCGGTTTTGGCCGCACCGGTAAAATGTTCGCCTGTGAGCATGAAGGGATTACACCGGATCTGATGTGCATGGCCAAAGGCATCACCGGCGGGTATTTACCTTTCGCTGCTACGTTGACCACGCAAAGGATCTATGACGGTTTTCTTTTTGACTACAAAGACCAGAAAACATTTTTTCACGGGCATACCTATACCGGCAATCCTTTAGCCTGTGCCGCGGCGCTGGCGAACCTGGAAGTTTTTCGGAAAGAACGTACATTAGCGAAACTCCAGCCCAAAATAAAATTCTTGGCTAAATCCTTAAAGATGTTCTATAATTTACCTTCTGTCGTCGAAGTCCGCCAGTGCGGTTTCATGGTGGGCATTGAGCTAATGGGTAAGTGGGAAGACAGAATAGGCGCTCAAGTCTGCCAGCGTTTGCGGGTAAAAGGAATATTGTTACGCCCTCTTGGCAATGTGATCGTCCTAATGCCGCCTTTGTCGATCACCATCAAACAGTTGGACTATTTATTACGGAGTATTTATCAAGAAGTCATTGAGCTATGAAAAACATGCCTAATTCAGATAAAACAGTCTTCGTCGCCATGAGCGGCGGAGTGGATTCCTCGGTTGTAGCTGGGATGATCAAAGCTGAAGGTTATAAAACGGTCGGGGTGACCATGTGTTTTAACATCACGCACCCTAATTCCGATAAGCCTTCCTGCTGCGGCATTGACGGCATTGCTGATGCCAAGCGCGCGGCGGAGATCCTGGACATACCGCATTATGTCTTTAATTTCGCGGCGGATATCAATGATTTTATCATTGATAATTTCACCAATGAATATCTTAACGGCCGCACCCCGAATCCCTGTGTGCGCTGCAACCAGCATTTAAAGTTTGGTACCTTGTATCAGAAGGTCAAGTCCTTAGGGGCGGATTATATCGCTACCGGTCATTATGGCAAGATCGATTATGATCAGGCAAAGGCCATGTTCCAGTTAAAGAAAGCTTCTGATCCCAAGAAAGATCAATCCTACTTCTTGTACAGCATGAAAAAAGAAACATTGTCTTCGGTGTTGTTCCCTTTAGGGGGTTTAACAAAGCCGGAAGTGCGTGAATTGGCGCGGCAGTATGGTTTAAATACCGCGGAAAAACCAGAGAGCCAGGACATTTGTTTCGTCCCTAAGGAGGGATATAAGAAATTTTTAGAGGATAGGGTCGGCGATGCTATCCGCAAACCCGGGCCTTTCATTGATGAGAAC
This sequence comes from Candidatus Omnitrophota bacterium, assembly GCA_031386565.1. GTDB lineage: Bacteria > Omnitrophota > Gorgyraeia > Zapsychrales > Fredricksoniimonadaceae > JACQQW01. The sequence continues at coordinate 3,050 of JANNCL010000141.1, read as the reverse complement.
GGTAAAGTTGTCGGTCAGCATAAGGGCTTAGCGTATTATACGATCGGCCAGCGTGATCAATTAGGTCTGGCCTTAGGGTATCCGGTTTATGTTTATCGCATGGACCGTGAAGCCAACACGGTGTATGTGGGCAATCTAGATAAACTATACTCCAAAGGTTTTATCGCATCTCAAGTTAATTGGGTGAGTATGCAAATTCCCACGAATACTATAGAAGTGACTGCCAGAATTCGTTATAATTCACCAGAAGTGCGGGCGAGTTTGACGGCATTGGATGAACAGCGGGTGAAGGTTGAATTCCATGAGCCGCAGAAGTCCGTGACCCCGGGTCAAAGTGCTGTATTTTACGATGGGGAAGTTGTTTTAGCGGGATCGATCATTGATCAAGCGATCGCTTAAGAAGATGAGCGATTAACGGGAGAAAATTTATGAGAGTATTTGCGGCGTTAATGTTAACGTTTTTGATGGCGGCTGGAGCCCATGCGGCGACCGATCCTGCCCGTCAGCAGGCGGAGATCCGTGGTACGCAATCACCGGCGGACGGTCCATGGAATGTGTATGATAAGAATGGCGCCCTTTTAAGGGAAGAGAATTATCAATCTTACCGTTTGTCAGGTGAAGTGCGTTCTTTTTACCCATCCGGTGCGCTGAAAGACAGGTCTATCTATGTCGATGGAAAACGCGTTGGCCCTAGCAAAACATATTATGAGAATGGCGCGCTGCAGAATGAATTTGTGTATGCGGATAATACTATCACGGGGTTAGCCAAGCATTATTTTGATACGGGTGAACTAGAAAGTTTAGCGAACTATACCAATAGTAATCTAGACGGTGAGAAGAAAATATTTTTTAAGAGCGGCGCATTGAACAAGGACCTTAATTACAAAATTGGGGTTCTCAATGGAACTGTGCTGACCTATGATCAATCAGGAAAGCTTTTGATGGAAGAAAAATATACCAACGGTGAGATGGTTGGGCGTCGGGATTATACGAAAGATGAATTGGTCTCACAGTCCACAACGGGCAGTCCACAGGGCGGAAAACCATTAGATAAAAGTCCGATCAGCAGCAAACCGCTAGAAAAGAAATAGTCATGATCAAATTAAATACAGATTATTTGAACGGTTTCGTCTCCAATGACGAAATGAACGCCCTTTCAACGGATGTCCAAAGAGCCCATGAGCAGCTTCATCATAAGACCGGTAAAGGCGCAGAATTCACCGGATGGGTTAACCTGCCTTCCAGCATTCCAGATGCGCTGATCGAACAGCTAACGGTGCTGAGTGCGGAAGTTGCCAAGCATTCTGACAGCATTGTTTCGATCGGTATCGGTGGATCGTATTTAGGCATTCGTGCCTCGGTTGAGTTTCTGGGCGGGGCAACACGATTACCGCTCTATTATGCCGGTCATAACATTTCCAGTGATTACCTGTATGATCTTTTAAAGATATTGGAACATAAAAATCCGACCGTTGTGGTCATTTCTAAATCGGGAACAACCACAGAACCAGCGATCGCTTTTCGCGCGATCAAAGAATTGTTGGCTAAGAAGTATCCCGCGGTAGAATTAAAAAAGCGCATTATTTGTGTCACGGATGAGAAGAAAGGCGCTTTACGTAAGATCGCCGACTTGGAGGGGTTTAAGAGTTTTGTGATTCCCGATGATGTGGGGGGGCGTTTTTCGATCTTTACACCGGTCGGCCTTGTGCCGCTGGCTTTATGCGGGGTTGATGTGAAGAGTTTTGTTGAAGGCGCACGGGCGGCGGAAAAAGAATATGCTGTTTGTGACCTTCAGAAGAATGCGTGTTACCGTTATGCCGCGGCCCGTAATGTACTGTACCGTAAGGGGAAGAAGATCGAGGTATTGTCCTCATTTTATCCGAATGTGTTCTTTGTGGCGGAATGGTGGAAGCAGTTATTCGGCGAGAGCGAAGGCAAAGAGGGGAAAGGTATTTTTCCGGCCTCATTGATCATGTCTACCGATCTGCATTCCATGGGCCAATACATGCAAGACGGCGAACGCATCCTATTTGAAACATTCATCGCTATCGACAAACCTTCCCATGAGGTTGTGATCCCTTCATCCAACGAAGACCTGGATGGCTTTAATTATGTGGCCGGCAAAGGTTTTGATTATGTGAATAAAAAGGCTTATGAAGGCACATCGGCCGCCCATTTTGAAGGCAAGACGCCGAATATGACGATCATTTTATGCAAAGCGGATGTTTACCATTTAGGGCACTTGTATTACTTTTTTGAGAAAGCTTGCGGAATATCAGGGTATATCCTTGGGGTTAATCCTTTTGATCAGCCCGGCGTGGAAGCGTATAAGAAGAAGATGTTTGCGCTGCTTAAATAATTTTTCTTGTTCGTTGGGTTCTGTATCAATAGAATAAAGGCAGTTAATAACAATAAATAAAAAACGGAGTTGATATGGGACGTATTGGTTTTCCTGAGTTGATCTTGATCCTGGTGGTGTTCGTTATTTTCTTCGGCCCTTCGAAACTGCCTGAGATAGGCTCCGCATTGGGCAAAGCGATCCGTGAATTCAAGAAAAATTTAAATGATGTTCAAGATGATGTTCAAAAGCCGCTAGAAAAGCCAGCAGAAAAACCCTAAGTGACACCGAATGATTTTTTAAAAGCTTTTTTTGTCCACCTTAATGAATTGCGCTCACGTTTCATCAAAATGTTGAGCGTTTTTCTTTTGGCGGCATTTGTTTGTTTTTATTACGCGGATAAAGTGCTGCATTGGGTGATCAAACCCGCGGGGCATCTAGTTTTTAATAAGCCCGGCGAGGCGTTTGCTGCGGTCATGACCGTGTCCTTGGTCATGGCGGCGATCGTAACATCGCCGTTCATTCTGTATCAGGTGTGGGCTTTTGTAGGAAAAGCGTTAAAGCCTCATGAACGTAAATTCATCCTCATCGTCGGGCCATTGTCGCTGGTGTTCTTCTTAACGGGAGCTGCGTTCGCCTATTTCATCGCGGTGCCGATGGCTTATAAGTTCTTGATGAGCTTTGGGAATGAGGACCTGGTGCCCATGATCAG
>JANNCL010000007.1:0-2802 GCA_031386565.1 Candidatus Omnitrophota bacterium | reverse complement strand
GAGTCGTTTATAAACTGACGTTAGATAGCCGGAAGTGCATTTATGTGCGGTCGATTCAGCTTCACCAAGCCTAAAGTGATCAAAGAACGTTTTGGCCTGAAAGATGTGCCGGCGGATCTGCCTGCGCTTTACAACATTGCCCCACAACAAGATGTCCCGGTCATTTTAAATGAATCAGCCGATACCTTATCCTGGGCGCGCTGGGGGCTGGTTCCTCATTGGTCTAAGGAGGAAAAGTTTAAGCTGAATTTGATCAATGCTAAGGCAGAAACAATTGCGGAGAAGCCGATCTTTAAAGGGGTGTTAAAGTCTAAAAGATGTTTGATCTTGGCTGACGGCTTTTACGAGTGGAAGAAAGAAGACGGCAAGAAGGTCCCGTACCGGATATTGCTTAAGGGTGAAGAACCTTTTGCTTTTGCCGGGATATGGGATAACTGGGCTGAGGGTGAGAAAAAGCTTAAGACCTGTTGTATTATTACCATCGCTGCGAATCCATTGGTGGCTAGTATCCATGATCGAATGCCGGTGATACTATCAAGGGCAGATGAAAGCAAATGGCTTCAGGATATTCCTTTGGACCAGGTGAATGCTTTATTGAAGGCATATGATCCCGAACTGATGAAAGCTTATCCTATCAGCACAGCGGTGAATTCTCCGGTTAATGATTTTGCGTTGATACTAGAACGGGTGTCTTTTTAATGCGATTTAAGAAGGTGCGGAGAAAAGTGAAGTAGATTAGAAAAGCGATCAAAGAATATGATTTCTTGGTAGGGCCAGCGGTAGCGCATGGATGGTAAAATATTTGTTGAGCAGATCTTTTCATTGTGTTAAAAATATAGATATCGCTTACCCCAAAGCGGCGTAAAAAACGGTGTTTTCAATCTGCTAAAATTCTAAACTTAATACGCTTCCCCCAGCGGCAAATCGTTTTCTATAACGGTTTGACAACATGTATCAAATATGATACATTATAACCGAAGGTGAGTGTGATAATGCTTTGTTATTACGAGAACTTCTTGGTGTATGCGGGGACTCATTATGTGGCTTATTTTCATGCAGAAGATAAAGAAGTATCAAAAGTATACGAATACTATAAAGAATGTGATGATGTAACACGTGCTGGGCTGTTGTATCTTGTTAAAAGAATTGCTGATTTTGGTCATATTTATGATGTAACCAAGTTTAGAATTGAAGATAAGGAGCATAGAATATATTGTTTCAAGCCGAAGAAAGAGCGGTTCTTTTGTTTCTTTTTGATTGGGAAGAAGATAATTATTACATCAGGCTATACAAAAAAGAAACAGAAGTTAGATATGCATGAGCTGCAAAAAGCTATTAAGATCCAACATGAATACGAATCAAAGGGGTGATAAATGAAAAAAAGCATTTATAGTAAAGAATTGGAGGATCCGAAATTTAAGATCCTCTTTGATGAAGTTTCAGCGGGCATGAGTATTGGTGAACAGATAGCTGAATTAAGGCACAAGGCAAAGATGAGCCAGTTGGAACTTGCCAAGAAAGTAAATACAAGCAGGACGGCGATCGCCCGGTATGAAAGTGGGCAATATGAAAGTTTTAATATTAAGACGCTGGCTAGGATCGCTAAGGCTTTTCATAAGAATTTGAAGATCTCGTTTTCTTCTTAGAAAAAAGATTCTGGAACTGTCGACAAATTGTCTATAGTTGAATTGAGTTGTCCGAAATAATCAAACAGCTGAGCCTAAGGTCTTAAAGGCATGAAGTATGATATATGAAGAAAAGAAGGTCGTGACATTTTGTCACGGACTGCCTTTGAAGAGGCTAGATTATAAAGAAATCAAAGAAAAAGCAACTATTCGGAAATTCCTAATAGCTCTAAATGAGGGCTCACGGCAGGTGTCTAGAGATGAAGTGGTCTTGTAAAAAAGCAAAGTAATAACGGATATGCACGTAGAAATAGTTTATGAAAGAAACCTTAATGCTCATCAATTGTTCAGAACAAACCTCCATCCAAAACTATTTCACCCTAACCTCGAAATCGCTGTTTTTAAGGGTTAAAATATCCGGCACATCTTGGTTGAGGAGCAATGGTGGTTCTCGGTTGTCGACATTTTGTCGATAACTGAAGTTAACATCTTCTGAAGGGCTGAGACAGGTACAAAAAGTTGTAAGGAGATGATCTAAATGAGGATCGTAGCTATAAGCGATACCCACACACAGCATTGTGACCTTCAGATCCCTGATGGAGATGTACTTATTTTTGCTGGTGATGGGGAATTTCGAACGCCCGCAGATATTATCGATTTTGATATATGGTTATCAACTCTAGATCATGACATTATTATTGTGATAGCCGGGAATCATGATTTTTTCTGTGAGAGATATCCAAATGATGTGCAAAAATATTTAAAGGAAGCCATTTATTTAAGAGATGAGCAATATGTACTAGAGAATGGAATGACTGTGTGGGGTTCGCCCATGACACCAACTTTTTTAAACTGGGCATTTATGGAGTCAGAAGAAAATTTGGATAAATATCATTGGAGCAAAATACCGCAAAGTACGGACATTCTTTTAGTCCATGGGCCAGCGTATGGACATTTGGATATAGCTTGGCCAGGGCAAGGTCACTTAGGTTGTAAAACATTGGCCAGCAGAATTGATAGTTTGAAGATTCCTTATGTTATACACGGGCACATACATGGTGGCTACGGCATTGAGAAAACGAAGAATACGACCTATATCAATTGTTCAGTTTTAAATGAGGAATATCAATTAGTGAATAAGCCGGTTGTGATGGATGTTTGAGTAGTAGGAAGGTTT
>JANNCL010000327.1:0-2184 GCA_031386565.1 Candidatus Omnitrophota bacterium | reverse complement strand
CGTAGAAAAAGAATTATTGATCGCCCAGTTCCGTACCGACCCATCCGTGATGTCTGCTGTTATTCTCTCAACTTGCAATCGCTGTGAGATGTATGTCAATGTCGTTGATGATTGTTCCCCGGGGCACATTGTAAAAGCGCTGTTCACCCTTAAGCATCAACCTTTAGATGAGCAATATTTAAAAATGTTCTATATGCTGGAAGGCCCGGCGGCGGTACAACATTTTCTGGAGGTGGCCTGTGGATTGGATTCGTTGATCTTAGGGGAAAAGCAGATCTTAGGTCAGATCAAAGAAGCCGTTGGCGTATCGCGTGAAAAAGGCCTGATGGATAAGGCGTTGAATATCCTTACCAATTATGTATTAGAGACGGGGAAGAAAGCCCGGCAGGACACGGACATTGATTTTGGCGGCATGTCAGTCAGCGCCGCGGCGGTCTCCACCGCGCAGTCGTTATTAGGCTCCTTGCAGGATAAGAGCGTTCTCGTCGTTGGATCTGGTAAAATGGGTGCTTTGGCACTAAATTACCTGCATCAGAAAAAAGCCAGACAAATTTATTTGATGAACCGTACTTTGGAAAATGCCGCCGCTGTTGCTGAAGAAGTAAAAGCGGAGGTTGTTCCTTTCTGGAATATGAAAGCAACATTAAGTGAAGTGGATGTGTGCATCTGTTCTTCCGGCGCTCCTCATTATTTGATCACCAGGGACCTGATGGAAAATGTGGCCGCGTCGCGTCAAAGCCCTATCATTTTGATCGATATCTCCATGCCCCGTAACATTGATCCGGGAGTCGCGGATATTAACGGCGTGACGATGATCGGTTTAGATGATCTAGACAAAGTCATCGAACGCACCATGCAGAAACGTCAGGAAGCTGTCAAAGAAGTGTCGGAGTTGGTTATTCGCAAGCAACAAGAGTTCTATAATGCCATGGCAAAGATCGAGGCCATGGCCGGTAAACAGGTTTTAATATAATCGTAAACTGACTAGGGAGGGATTTATGAAAGCAACAGGACAACAATCAAACATCATCATGGCCGTAGCGGCGGGTTTATTCTTTTTAGCGGGCATTGTTCCGGCCCAGGCCGATATTAAAGAGATCAAGAAGTATAAAGAAGCTTTCCCAGAATCAAAACCAAAATGTGTTGAATGCCATCTACAAGAAAAGCCTAAGAAAGATGATGGTCAGCATGAAATGAATGATTATGGTAAAGCAGTCTTAGAGAAAGCCAAAGAAACAACGGCAGATACGTATAAAGAATTGGGCAAGATCGAAGATTTTAAAGTTAACAAGCAGTAATAGGGATGGGGGGAAATATGAAAGTACGGCATTTTATTTTAATACTACTAAGTTTGTTCTTAGTTTTTTGTAAACCGGCTTATGCGCTTAATGATAAGACGCGCGATCTTTTTGCGACCGCGACCTATGTTGGAACAGAGACATGTATCACATGCCATGAGAAAGAAGGGAAAGAGTTCAAGCTTTCCACACATGCCCGCATTACAAATGATAAGAACGAGGGAACAGCACAAGGTTGTGAAATGTGCCATGGGCCCGGTAGCAAACATGCAGACGCGTCCGGCGGTAAAGACAACATTATCAATCCTAAAAAAAATCCGGATGTTTGTTTTACATGTCACACTGAGAAAAGAGCTGAATTCAGCCTTCCCTATAGACACCCTGTTCTTGAGGGGAAGATGACCTGTACTGATTGTCATAGTGCTCATGGGGAAGAAGCAAAGCCTTGGAGTGCCACGTCCTTCAATGATGTCAATCAAGCTTGTTTTAAATGTCATAAAGAACAAGAAGGCCCATTTGTTTGGGAACATGAAGCTGCACGCGATGGCTGCACCACATGCCATAAAGTGCACGGTTCTGTTAATGATAAGATGCTGATCGCGAGAGATGCTAATCTGTGTTTAAGATGTCATACACAGATCGCTTTCCCAACGATCGGAAAATCAAACCATGCTAGCCGTTTGAATCAAGGGACCTGCTTTAGCGCGGGGTGTCACACAGCGGTGCATGGTTCGAACTTTGATGATCATTTACGTTACTAAGGCTAAAGGAGAGCAGTATGAAAATCTCGGGTCTTCCGAGTTTGTTGTACATAAAATGAGAGGTTTTAAGGCTCCTTAATGAATGATGTAATGACTTTGAGCATCAAGTATTCACGATCTTTGAT
>JANNCL010000323.1:0-1978 GCA_031386565.1 Candidatus Omnitrophota bacterium | reverse complement strand
CATTTAAATCAATAATGGCAACAACCACGTATAATGTTTTATCTTTTCAGATTTCCGATAGCATAGATTTAAAACTATTTAAATCTTTTTTCACTGCCAAATTGGTAAGCCCGGTAACGAAAAATCAATTCGTCACAAATGGCACACGTTTCGAAAATGAGACGCATAGCACAAATGGAGGTAGTCAAAATTCCAGCTACCGTATAGGATATGTTAATTTGACCAATAAAGGAATATTATACGTTAGCTCCGGCACTACTATGGCATTGGAAGGCTCATTCTATACTGGTGCTTCCGGTAATACAGAAAACAATGGGAATTTATATTTAAAAGGCGACTGGAATAACGACGGTACCTATACTAAGGATAATGGCAAGGTTATTTTTTGGGATGTTGACGACCAGTTTATAGATGGACTTGGCAATCTTGATTTCTATAACGTGGAAATAAATAAATCACCGGGAACAGTATCTATGAATAGTGACATGACTGTTTCCAATAACTTAAATTTATTAAACGGGAGAATAGATCTTAACTTGCACACACTGACGATTAGTAATTCATTGGCAAATGCAATAACTTATACAAACGGCTATTTATTATCTGAAAATGTTGAGAACTCAAGTAAGCTGAAATGGAATATTGGAACAACAACGGGCAGCCACATTATTCCTTTTGGAACAGGATCCGATGTCAGTATTCCGCTAACTTTGAATCTTACAGCAGGTAATATTGGTGTGGTAACAACATCTACATACGGTACAACTTCCAATAATATGCCTTATCCAATCTCCCCGGATTCTGTCTTGCATGTCAGGGATAACAGCTTTAACGATAACAGCGCTAATCTTGTTGATCGGTTTTGGCAAATTAATAAAACAGGACCCGGTGGAACTTTAACAGTTACATTTACCTATGCACCGGGAGAAGAGCCTGCCAATGGCGAAACTTCCCTCGTTGGTCAGCTTTACTATGTAGCAAATAAAGGATGGCTTGCACCTTTTTCATCGCAAACATCGAATGCAGCTGCTAACACCGTAACAACACCGGGGATTTCAAACTTTGGTCCATTTGCCATTTCAAAGAGTTCTTCTCCGTTACCAGTGGAGTTATTGGATTTTTCTATAAAACGAAATAAGAAAAATGAGATAGAATTGATATGGAGTACTACAGTTGAAATTAACAACGACTATTTTACAATACAACGGTCGACGGACCTTGTACACATAGAAGAAATTAAGCAGGTTCCCGGAAGCGGAAATAGTACGAAATTGATAAACTACCAAGCCGAAGATAACCCACCTTATACAGGTGATATATATTACAGAATAAAGCAAACAGATTTTGACGGGTCGACGAAGAATTCCGAGTGGCGCCATGTTTTTGTGAATGACAAAACGAGTCTTGAAGAATTCAGCATACAGAAAGTTTATCCAAATCCATTTTCAGATGAATTTCAAGTTGAATATTCCATGGATAAAGAAGCAGATGTGACAATGCAGCTAATCAATGAACTGGGACAGGTTCTTTTCAGCGAAATAGTTCATGCCGGCGAAGGACAAAATTCATATTTATATTCAGGCAAAGGCTCAATCAATTTAGGGGTTTACTATTTTCAAATTAGTTATGAAGGGAAAAGTAAATCGATAAAATTGGTGAAGAAAAACTAATACGTTAGGGCTAGTCTGATAACGAAAAAACGAAGAGGTATTACTTTGAGATATTACTCGCATTAGACTATGCCGAGCAATAGCAAGGGAGTACCAAATTTTCTAAAAGGTCTCTGCGAGATGACTGTTAAATTTTTTTCATAGAGAGAGGGAAAGTATTGCTAAAAGTTTCTTTCTGAACGTGTCATCAAACTATGCAGAGCATCTTTTAGCAATACTTTTCCCTCTCCAAAATAACAAAACTAAAATGTCATCTCGCAGAGACCTTTTAGAAAATTTGGTACTCCCTTGCTATTGCTCGGCATAGT
>JANNCL010000289.1:0-1632 GCA_031386565.1 Candidatus Omnitrophota bacterium | reverse complement strand
CGTCATGGATGCACACGATGCTCATGAACTTCACCATGACGGCCATGGTGTCCATGACAAGACAACGGAAGACTTCCATCATTTCAAGTTGAACTATCGTCCAACGGACATATTGAATATCTCTTTTGATTTCCCGTATGTTATCCGTCGGTCGCTAGAGGTGGATAGACACTCTATTCTTGGGTCGAAACAAACATCGCAAGGGCCGGGTGACGCGCATTTGACCGGTGACTATCGTTTTTGGCAAAAGGATGGTCGATCTTTAGGTGTTGTCGGAGGCGTGAAGCTACCTACGGGTTCCACAAGAGAAAAGAATAGCGTCGGTGATCTTTTTGAACCGGAACTGCAGCCGGGTTCGGGATCAGTTGATTATATTTTAGGCGGTGTTTATCAGGTTCAGGGGGACAGAACATTTCTGGCCGCTAACATGTCGTATGTTTTCATTAATAAGGGAGAGCAGGAATATAAAGCAGGGGATGTCCTTACATTATCGTTCTATACAGATTACTTGTTAAACCCGAAATCCCGTTACTTTAAAGCCCGGGTGGGTTTTGATGCCGTTTATCAAAATGAGCAAAAAGATGTCATCGATGACACCGAGAGCGGTGACAGCGGCGGAGCCACCTTTTTGGTGGGGCCGGTTTTAAAGCTTGAAGCCAACGAGCACGTCAGTCTTGAAACCTCCATTTTATTTCCAGCGTATCAAAATTTGGGCGGTGTTCACCAGGAATTGGATTATCAATGGACGCTGGGAATCCAGGCCCGTTGGTAGGCTAAGTAAGTTCATCTGCAGCGTATAACTGTTTTGATTTGGGGCAGGATCTTCTTGCCCCAAGGCTTCTTTTCTTTCTCCGACGACAATATTGGTGCTGTATGGCCAAGGGGTCCCACAAAAATAATTCTTGACAGGAAGCGGCTGTTTGCTATCCTATTATCCATAACTACGTCTTTCTAAGACTTATTTGAGTTGACGGTTGTTTAAAATGAGGATCAGAGATCACGCATCCAGAACCCATACAAACCTATGTGTGGGTTTTTATTATTTCTATGCAAGAGAAAGTTGTTTACAGGAACGGGGAACAGGTCACTGAGGTCCGGTCGGATGGCGGAAAACTGCTTTTCGTAAAAACGAAAGCCGGTTATGAGATGAAATGTCCCCGCACGAAGCAGATCTGTCTGGTCAGTTATCAGGAAATGATAAAGGATTGTTTGCAGTGTTTCGAAGAAAAATAATAACAATAACCCGAGGCTCGCGATCACGAATCCAGCGCCCATTTAAGAAAGGAGGAGCAAGAACGATCTTAATTGGGCATAATTTTCTGGAATTAATTTTTATTAGGAGAGAATGATGGAATATTTTAAACGAGAATTGTTACGTGTTTTTGTGGCCTTTATGATCTTGGGAAGTCCGGCGGTTTTCGCGGCGGCCCAGGCGGAGGAATATCGGATCACCATTAAAGATCATTTATTTGTTCCGGCAGAACTTGAGATCCCGGCCGGCCAGAAGGTCAAGATCGTGATCGAGAATCAGGACGCTACCGCGGAGGAATTTGAGAGTTCTGACCTGCGCCGCGAGAAAGTCGTCGCCGGCCACGGAAAGATCATAGTTTTTGTCCGGGCTTTAATGGTCCG
>JANNCL010000287.1:0-12261 GCA_031386565.1 Candidatus Omnitrophota bacterium | reverse complement strand
GATGTCTCCCTACAGAAATATAAGTTAAGTTTATCAAAAATCTCCTCACAGGTGTAGTGGTGAGGATAATACCAGGAGGGCTCATGAAGATCATCGTATGTGTCTTGATATTGCTTTTTGCGTTCGTTGTGTTGCGTAAATCAATGGCGGAGGACTCATCCCCGGAGGGTCAAAGCGTTCATAGCTTCACCTTAAAGAATATTGACGGGCAGGATCAATCTTTGGCGGATTATAAGGGCAAGGTCATTCTTCTTGTTAATACCGCCAGTCATTGCGGTTTTACGCCTCAATATAAGGGCTTAGAAGCATTATATCAACAGTACAAGGATAAAGGTTTTGTCATTTTGGGCTTTCCGGCGAATAATTTTATGGGCCAGGAACCCGGCAGTAACGCCGAGATCAAGAAGTTCTGCGAATTAAAGTTCAAGACCACATTCCCCATGTTCGCTAAGATCGATGTTGCCGGGAATAATATCGCACCGCTGTACGCATATCTGACGAAAGATAGCGGATTCCCCGGTTCGATCACCTGGAACTTTAATAAATTCTTAGTCGGTAAAGACGGGAAAGTCATTGCCCGTTTTGGTTCCAAGACAGAACCTCAGGATGTAGAAGTCACCGCGGCGATCGAAAAAGCGCTGTGAGCATTGTACGGATCGGTTTGAGCGCAGCTCATTCTTCAGCGATCTGAGGTCGGCCGTGTTCATCAAACCCTGAGTTCCCCGGGGATCAATTTGCTCGAACAATAAGGTTCTTGAGTCCTTCTTCCAGCGCGATTCGAGGTTCCCATTTTAGAATAGTAGCGGCTTTAGTGATATCTGCTTTTGAGTGGAGCACGTCGCCTTGCCGGGCAGGTGTTTTCTTCAATACAGAACGGCTTTTTGAGACGGCATTCATGATCATTGCCAGTTCCTTGATGCTGATCGACCGTCCGGTGCCTAAGTTAATGGCGCTCCCGTTACACGCGGCTGCCGGCATTTTGAGCGCGAGTGCGCACGCACGGGCAATGTCTTCCACTGCGACGAAATCACGAGTTTGTTCACCGCCGCCATGAAGTTGCAGGGTTTCTTTTTTATGGATCAGATCCATGAATTTGGTGATCACGCCGGAATATGGTGACGCCGGGTCCTGCCCGTGGCCGAAAAGATTGAAGAAGCGGAAAACGACGGCCTGTATCTCAAAACGCTGCACATAAAGCTTGATGGCCTGTTCCGAGGCTAACTTTTGGGAACCATAAAAAGATAAAGGCTGACTCAAAGGTGTGTTCTCCTTTAACCCGATGTCTTTTTTGCCCAAATGCCCATATACCACGCTTGAGCCGGAGAATATCATTCTGACCGGCACTTTAGCGCGCGTTGATTCATGACGCACGGCTTCTAACACATCGCAGGTTAACATGAAATTCGTGCGGTAACTTTCATGCGGGTTATCCTGGCAAACAGGGACGCTAGTAACGGCGGCGAGATGAAAGACGCTTTGACTCCCGCGGATGGCGCGTGTCAGTACGGCTTTGTCCCGAGCATCACCCAGGGTATAGGTAACGCCCTTGATGGGAAAAAGAGGTTTTTTAATATCTAATGATCGGACCTTAAAGCCAAGCGCGAGCAGATGACGCGCCAAATGAGTGCCTAAGAATCCGGCGCCGCCGGTGATCAAGATCGGTTTTGTGTTGGGCATGTGTATCCTTGGGTTAAAGGGATTTAAGTAGAAAATTTCCAAAAACGTTCGATATGTTTTCCCGGATGTCCCGACGCCGCTGCATGCTGCTCATAAGAAGTTCGCATATCCATGGTGTCACAAAAGAATTCTTTGACCTGGCTTGCGTAAAGCGCGGCGGCATTTATTTTTATATCCGCATGAGCGCTCATATCGATGATCACCGGTACTGGGTTGATCGGCACCGGGCCTTGATGTGTGCGGGCATGACGCTGTAATAATCTTAACAGATAATAGCTAATAACAGGAAAAGCAAAATAACGTTGCCATGCCGGCTGCATGGTCTGCACCATGCCGCTTTGATAAAAAGACAAGGACATTTGCTGCCAGAGGTTGAGAAATTCAGGCAAAGCAAGTCGTTTTCCGTCGATATGTTCAAGGCGCGCGCGTGTGGCATGGCGGATCAAGCAATAAGGCGCATCCTCATAGAACAAGATCTTTGCGCGGTAGGGAGAATCGATCATGCTTAAGAAAGTCAAATGATGGTCCGCGTGCCAGCCGACCGCCAGGGGGACATAGAGGTGATCAAAAGAGATCTTGGCAAGTTCAGCGTGGAGTTGTTCTTTGAGCCGGGGCAGGTAATCTAGGTCTTCTTTGCCCAGGGGTTTAAAGATATTGGCAATGGCGCGATATTTAGGCAGACGAAAAAAAGCGTCCAGCTCATCAAGGTTCTTATATTCATAGTTCAGAGTTTTAGCTGTCGCCTCTTCTTCTTGGTAGCGCGTTGCGCTTAACAGTACTGCGGCATTCTTGGAATCCTCTAAATAACGGGTAAAAATATTCAACACCATCACCGCGCCATTTTTGCGCAACAAAGCGATCGTTCCTGCGCAAGAAAAAACAGCATCATCCAAATGAGGCGATAAAATAACCGCGCGGTAGTGTGCCATTCATTTATCATAAGCATTGAAATAGAGGGACACAACACTTAATTCGCAATTAAGCATTGTGTCCCTCTATTTAAGATTTAGCAGGTCGCATTTCCCTTGACAATTGGTGGGCGCTTCTTTATATTATCTAAGGCTTGGAAGTAATTCCACCCTCCTACGCTCCTTGGAGCTACGGCGGGCAGGCTCGCCGAATGATTCTCTTTATATATGCAGTGCCGCAGAAGCTAAGGATCGATGAAAGACGCCATTTTATATTTGCAGGACGGCGCTACCTTCCGGGGCCGTACTTTAAAAGAAACCGGGGAAACTGTAGGGGAAGCTGTCTTTAATACCGCTTTATCCGGTTATCAGGAAGTTCTGACTGACCCCTCCTATACCGGCCAGATCGTTGTCATGACCTACCCGTTGATCGGTAATTACGGGGTTAATGATGAAGATAAAGAATCTGATAAGATCCACGTAAAAGGTTTTGTGGTTAAAGAATTCTGCCGTCGCCATTCTAATTGGCGCGCCACACAAAGCTTGATCGACTATCTCAATGAAAATAAAATCCTGGCGATCGAAGGTGTTGATACCCGTGCTTTGACCCGTCATTTGCGCTTATCAGGGTCCATGAAGGCGATCATATCGACCGATGATTTTGACCTGGATAGTTTAAAGAAAAAATTAGATGCCGTGCCGGATATGGAAGGCGCGGATTTTGTGCAGGATGTGACTACCCCTAAGAAATATGTTTGGAAAGCGCAAGGGCCTCGTCGCTATAAGATCGCGGCCATTGATTGCGGCATCAAGTGGAATATTTTGCGGATCTTTGCCGATCTTGGCTGTGAAGTCCATGTTTTTCCCGCAAAAGCGACACCTCAAGAGATCATGAGCATTAAACCGGACGGTCTTTTCCTATCAAACGGTCCCGGTGATCCTGCGGTTGTTACTTATGTTATAGAAACGGTCAAAGCTTTGCTGGGTAAACTTCCTATTTTTGGTATCTGTCTTGGGAATCAGATTTTAGGATTAGCCTTTGGCGGCAAGACGTATAAGTTGAAATTCGGCCATCACGGCGCCAATCATCCGGTGAAGGATTTTGAAGGCAACCGTATCGGGATCACGTCCCAGAATCATGGCTTTTGCGTGGATATGAAAAGCTTGAATTTAGGTGATGTGGAAGTTATTCATACTAATTTGAACGATCAGAGCGTGGAAGGGATACGCCATAAACATTTCCCGGCTTTCTCGATACAGTATCATCCGGAAGCGGCTCCCGGTCCGCATGACGCGAAATATTTATTCCAGCAATTCATCGATATGATCGAAAAAAACAAGGGGAAAAGCGATGCGTAAATTTCTTTTGGTGTTGCCGTTGGTGATGTTTTTAAGCGGCTGTGCGGTGAAAGTCGTGGAAGACGGCCAGACGGGTGTCAAAGCTGATTTCGGTAAGATTAGCGACCAGGCCCTCGCGACCGGCTGGTACTTTTATCTGCCCATGGTTTCCTGGATCGAAGTGTGGAATACGAAAACACAAGAGATCAAAGAGACGGCGCAGGTTCCTTCTTCCGAAGGGCTGATCTCAACGTTGGATATTTCCGTTCTTTATAATATTCCAGCCGAGCGGGCAGTCTTGGTCAGAAAGACCACGGGGCCGTATTATCGTGATATCGTTTTAGAACCTTATGTGCGCGAAGCGATCCGCAATGTGGTCAGCGGTTATGAGGTCAAAGCATTGTTTAATGATCAAGGTCGCAAGGAAATGGGGCAGAAAATGTTGGCTTTCCTTAAAGATAAGGTGGAAGCACGCGGCATCGTTATCCAGGATGTGTTGTTGCGGGATGTGCGCTTGCCGGAGGTTTTTTCACAAAGCATTCAAATGAAATTAAAGACCGAGCAGGAGGCGTTGCAAAAAGAATTTGAACTTCAAAAAGCAAAGAAAGACGCTGAGATCGAAGTGGCGCGCGCGAATGGTTTGGCGCAAAGTAATAAGATCATCGCCGGATCGATCGATGAGGCCTATTTGCGTTATGTGTGGGTCAAGGGTTTACAAAACGGGAAAAATCAAGTGATCTATGTGCCGACTGAGGCGAATATGCCCATTCTCGAGGCGGGTCGTTTACGGGTCAAGTTAAACCAAGATGGGAAATAATGCCAAAACGCATTGATATAAAAAAGATCCTGATCATCGGTGCCGGCCCCATTGTTATTGGCCAGGCCTGTGAATTCGATTATTCCGGCTCCCAGGCCTGTAAGGCCTTGAAGGAAGAAGGTTATGAAGTGGTCTTGGTCAATTCTAATCCCGCGACCATCATGACCGATCCCGGCATCGCCGATGCGACCTATGTGGAACCGCTGACGCCGGAATTCTTGGAGAAGATCATTCAAAAAGAACGGCCCGACGCTATTTTGCCTACATTGGGCGGTCAGACAGGGCTAAATCTGGCGATGAAGCTCTATGAGCAGGGTATTTTGGAGAAATATAATGTCGAGATGCTGGGTGCCAAATACCATGTGATCAAGAAAGCGGAAGACCGTAGTGAATTCAAAGCGGCGGCGATCAAGGTCGGGTTAGAAGTTCCTAAAAGCGTGTTCGCCTATAATTTAGAAGAAGCCAAAAAAGCGGTCGAGCAGATCGGATTTCCATGCATTATCCGTGCTTCGTTCACGCTGGGCGGCACCGGCGGGGGTATTACCCGTACTCAGGAAGAATTTGAGCGCGTGGCGGCACTTGGCATCGAAAGCTCCATGACCCATGAGATCTTGATCGAAGAATCGATCGAAGGTTGGAAAGAATATGAGCTGGAATTGATGCGCGACGCTGCGGATAATGTGGTCATTGTTTGTTCCATCGAGAATTTAGATGCCATGGGCGTGCATACCGGCGACAGTATCACCGTTGCGCCGGCACAGACCTTGACCGATGCGGAATATCAGAATATGCGTGATTGCGCTATTCGGCTGATTCGTGAGATCGGGGTAGAGACTGGCGGATCGAACATTCAATTCGCCATCGATCCTACGAACGGCCGCATGGTGGTCATTGAAATGAATCCCCGTGTTTCCAGATCTTCGGCACTTGCATCTAAAGCCACTGGTTTTCCCATTGCCAAATTTGCCGCTAAATTGGCGGTTGGTTATAGTTTAGATGAGATCCAAAATGACATCACCCGCGTTACACCGGCGTGCTTTGAGCCGACCATTGATTATGTGGTCGTGAAGATCCCGCGTTTTACTTTTGAGAAATTTCCGGAAGCTAAGGATATTTTAGGCGTGCAGATGAAAAGTGTCGGCGAGACCATGGCCATCGGGCGCACGTTCAAGGAAGCTTTGCAAAAGGGCTTACGCGGCCTGGAGATCGACCATGCGGGTTTGGATAATAAACAGAATTTTGCGGACATCGACGATGATAAATTGCGCCTGCGCATTGTGGAACCAAATGCTTCTCGGATCTTTTATTTGAAGTATGCCTTGCAAAAAGGTATGAGTATCGACGAGGTTTATAAGTTAAGTTACGTGGACCCCTGGTTCTTAGATCAGATCGTCCAGATCATTGAATTAGAAGAGGAAATGAAAACATCGTTCGCGGCCAGCGGCACCTTAAGCGCGGCATTGTTGCGTCAGGCCAAAGAATATGGTTTCTCGGATGTGCAATTGGGAGAGATCTTAGATAAGAGCGAGAAGGATATCCGCGCCTGGCGTAAAGAACTGGGCATCAATGCTACGTTTAAATTAGTGGATACTTGTGCCGCGGAATTCGAAGCATACACGCCTTATTTCTATTCGACCTATGAGACCGAAGATGAAGCAGCGCTACTCAATGCCAAACGCAAGTCCAATAAGAAAAAGATCATGATCTTGGGCGGCGGACCTAATCGTATCGGACAGGGCATTGAATTTGATTATTGCTGCTGCCACGCGGCCTTCGCGCTCAAAGAAATGGGTTTTGAGACCATCATGGTCAATTCCAATCCGGAAACAGTGTCGACGGATTATGATACTTCGGACCGTTTGTATTTTGAGCCGCTGACCTTTGAAGATGTGATGAATATTTACGAATTAGAGAAGCCGGACGGTGTGATCGTGCAATTTGGCGGGCAGACCCCGCTTAATCTGGCGCGCCGTTTGCATCAGGCCGGGGTGCCGATCATTGGTACTTCCGTTGATTCAATCGACCTGGCGGAGAACCGCGAGCATTTTGCGAAGCTGATCACCCAATTGAAAATTGCCCAGCCGGCCAACGCGTCAACAACGACCAAAGATGCTACTTTGGAAGCTGCCGGCCGTATCGGTTATCCGGTCTTGGTGCGCCCATCCTATGTTCTAGGCGGTCGGGCCATGCGCATTGTTTACGATGAAGAGTCGCTTAAATCATTTCTGGATGAAGTGCACAGCGTTTCCCGCGGGCATCCGGTTCTGATCGATAAATTCTTAGAGGACGCCCAGGAAGTGGATGTGGATGCGATCTCCGACGGTGAAGATGTATTCGTAGCCGGTATCATGGAACATATCGAGAATGCCGGTATCCATTCCGGGGATTCTGCTTGCGTATTGCCGCCGCACACGTTAAGTGAAGAAGTGATCAAGACGATCGAGCGGCATACGGTGCAATTGGCCAAGGCTTTGAAGGTCGTGGGCCTGATGAATATTCAATTCGCGGTCAAGGGCCGTCAGGTGTATGTATTGGAAGTTAATCCGCGCGCCTCACGTACCTCTCCGTTCGTTTCCAAAGCGACCGGTGTGCCTTTAGCCAAGATCGCCGCGCAGATCATGGCCGGACGTAAGCTCAGTAGTTATGATCTTCCTAACCCTAATAATCTAAAATATTTTGCCGTTAAAGAATCCGTACTGCCGTTCAGTCGTTTCTCGGGAGTGGATATCATTTTAGGCCCCGAGATGAAATCAACCGGCGAGGTCATGGGCACAGCGCCAACTTTTGGCGTGGCTTTTGCGAAAGCGCAAATATCGGCGAACCAAGCGCTCCCCAAAAGCGGCAACGTATTCATTTCCGTTAATGAATATGATAAGCGTCAGGTGGCCTTCATGGCCAAAAAACTGGCGGACCTTAATTTCAAGATCCTGGCGACGAAGGGGACATCGAAAGTATTGCGTAGTGCCGGCATTAATGTCACAATTCTGGACAAACACCAAGAAGGGGACAATAATGCCTTGACCTTGGTGAAAAAAGGTGAGATAAACTTAATTATCAATACCCCCTCTGGGAAGAAGAGCCAGTCGGACATGCGGGCCATCCGTGCCGCCGCGATCCTGCACAACATCCCCTGCATCACCACTTTACAGGGCGCCTGGGCTGCGGTCAACGGCATTGAAGCGATGTTAAAAGAAGATTTCAGCGTCGAGCCATTGCAAACGTTATATCAAACAAAGGTCGTGGTTTAATGTGCGGTATCATTGGTATTTCTCATCACAAAGAAGCCAGTAAAATGGCTTTTTTAGGTTTGCATGCCTTACAGCATCGCGGGGAAGAGGCCGCGGGCATTGTTTCTTACGACGGTAAAGATACCCATATCATTAAGAAGATGGGTCTGGCGGTCGATAACTTTGACGAAGCGAATATCGCGAAACTAAAAGGTCATGTGGCGCTGGCGCATACTCGGTATTCAACGACGGGAAGCTCGAGCGGTAAGAATATCCAGCCTATTTTAGTAACGCATCGTAAGAAGCCTATTGCCATTGCGCATAACGGGAACTTGACCAATACCGAGGAGCTTTACGCGCGCCTGGAGGATGAGGGGTCGATATTCCAGACTTCCATGGACTCCGAGATCATTGTGCATTTGCTCGCTAAGAGCCCCAACGGCGACTTAAAGAAATGGTTTACCAATGTTCTGGTGCAGTTAAAAGGCTCTTATTCTGCTATTTTTTTATATGAAGATTACATCATCGGCGCTCGCGATCCGCAGGGTTTTCGGCCGCTAAGTTTAGGTAAGCTTGGTGACGGCTATGTTCTAGCGTCGGAGAGCTGTGTTTTTGACCTGATGAAAGCGGAATTCGTGCGGGAGATCGAACCGGGCGAGATCGTGATCATTAAGGGCAATAAGCTGGAATCGTGTTTTTTGCCGGACGCCAAGAAAGAAAAGAAAGCGCACTGTATTTTCGAGAACGTGTATTTTGCCCGGCCCGACAGTCATATCTTCGACGACAATGTTTATCAGGTGCGCAAACGTTTAGGCGCGCAATTGGCTAAGGAGCATCCGGCTCAAGCTGATTTTGTCATGGGCATTCCCGATTCCGGTAATTATGCGGCTTTGGGCTACGCGCAGGAACTTAATATTCCTTTTGAGATCGGCATGATCCGCAATCATTACATCGGCCGTACGTTCATTCAGCCGACGCAGTTCTTACGCGAGTTCCGCGTCCGGGTTAAGCTCAATCCTATCCGGGAGATGATCAAGGGTAAAAAGGTTATCGTGGTCGAGGATTCGATCGTGCGCGGCACCACGTCACGCAACCGCATCGATGAGATCCGCGAAGCCGGGGCCAAAGAGATACATATGCGCATCTCCTGTCCGCCGATCATATCGCCATGTTTTTACGGGATCGATTTTCCGTCCACAAAAGAGTTGATCGCGCACAATAAAACGGTTAAAGAGATCGCTGATTTCATTAAAGTAGATACGCTGGGGTTTTTGAGTTTAGAGGGAATGTTAGCCGTGATGAAGGATAAGAATGCTTTTTGTTCTGCGTGTTTTACGGGAAAATATCCGGTGCAGATCCCTACAAATACCGATAAACTAAAGATGGAAACATGAGCAAATTCATTTTCGTGACAGGTGGGGTGGTTTCGAGTTTAGGCAAGGGCATTGCGGCGGCCTCATTGGGCAAGCTCCTGGAAGCGCGCGGCTTGAAGACCGCGATCATTAAATGTGATCCGTATTTAAACGTCGATCCCGGCACCATGAACCCTTTCCAGCACGGGGAAGTTTATGTTACCGATGACGGCGCTGAGACAGACCTGGATCTGGGGCATTACGAGCGCTTCACGAACGCGGTATTATCCAAAGACAGCAGTATCACGGCGGGGAAGGTATATTATACTGTCATCACCAAGGAACGTCACGGCGATTATTTGGGCAAGACGGTTCAGATCATTCCGCATATTACTGACGAGATCAAGGAACGCATTAAGAAGGTTGCAAAAACGCATGACGTGGATATCACCATCGTTGAGATCGGCGGCACGGTGGGGGACATTGAAAGTTTGCCTTTTTTAGAAGCTATCCGGCAATTGCGCTGGGAGTTGGGCGAAAGTTATGCGCTCAATATCCATGTGACCTTGTTGCCGTATATCAAGTCTGCCGGTGAACAAAAAACTAAACCGACCCAGCATTCGGTGGGCCGTTTACGCGAGATCGGGATCATACCGCAGATCTTGTTGTGCCGCACCGAGAAGCCTATTACTCAGGAGCAGCGGGATAAGATCGCGCTTTTTTGCAATGTGGATGTGGAAGCGGTCATTGAAGCGATCGATGTGAAACATATTTATGAAGTTCCGATAGCGCTTAAACGCGAAGGATTGGATGATCTTGTCTTAAAAAAGCTAAATATCAAATTGCCGGATAAGGCTTTAAAATCATGGGAAGAATGCGTGGTCAAACGCCTGCGTTCTCCGGCCAAGGAAGTCAAGATCGCCGTTGTCGGAAAATATATTGCCCTGCAGGATGCGTACAAATCCATTTATGAAGCGTTGGTGCATGGCGGTATTGCTAATAATGCACGGGTCAATATCATTAAGATCGATTCCGAAGAGATGGAGAAGAAGGGTGATCTGAAGAAATATTTAAAAGGTGTCAGTGGTGTGCTTATACCCGGAGGCTTTGGCAGCCGCGGGATCGAAGGTAAGATCAAGACCGTGCAATATGTGCGGGAGAACAAGATCCCATTCTTTGGCATTTGTCTAGGGATGCAGATCGCCACCATTGAGTTTGCCCGTAATATGTGCGGCATGAAGAATGCCAATTCAACGGAATTTGATAAGGATACCGCCTATCCGGTCATCAGCTTGATCGAGGAACAAAAAAAGGTGGAACATTTAGGAGCGTCCATGCGTTTGGGCGCCTATGCCTGCGCGATCGAAAAGGGAACCCACGCGTATGATGCCTACAAATCATTAAAGATCTCCGAACGGCATCGGCATCGTTATGAATTTAATAATCAGTATCGCGCGCAATTAGAAGAAAAAGGTTTTGTTATTAGTGGACGTAATCCTGAAAAAGATCTCGTTGAGATCGTTGAGATCAATGGTCATCCCTGGTATGTGGGCTGTCAATTCCATCCGGAATTCAAATCCAAACCAGATGTGGCTCATCCCTTGTTCAAGGCATTTGTGGCGGCAGCGTTGGCACAGGTGAAATAATTTTTTGACCGAAGCAAGTGATAACAGTGTTGAAATAAATAAAGTGATGAAATCGATTTTGCGCGGGTGGCGGAATTGGTAGACGCGCACGTTTGAGGGGCGTGTGCCGCAAGGCTTGAGGGTTCGATCCCCTCCTCGCGCATTCTACTTCGCCCCAAAACTTTTGTTTGGGGGCTTCGTAGGAATGCAGGTTATAGAAAGATGCAGTTTGGTGTTATGAAAAACCCTATTGAAATATCGGCCAGTATCCTTTCCGCAGATTTTGCTAATTTAGCGCAGGCGGTGCGTCAGTCTGAGGCAGCGGGGGTGTCTCGCTTCCATATAGATTGTATGGATGGGCATTTTGTGCCTAATTTGACCATTGGACCGATCATTATTCAAGCAATACGTCCTTACACCAAACTTCCCGTAGAAGCCCATCTGATGATAGAACACCCTAGTGATTATATAGAGAGTTACGCTAAGGCAGGCGCGGACATCATTCAGATCCAGGTCGAATGTTATGGTCAGCGTAAAAATAACTGTGATGCGTGGAACAAATGGCCGAAAGAGGTTGAGAATGTTGATGTTACAGCTCTACGGTTGGATCTGAAACGCATTCGTTCTTTTGGAAAAAAGGCTTTTATAGTGATTAACCCCAGCACCCCCCTTATTAAAGAAGTTCTAGATGATTGTGATGGGGTGTTGATCATGTCGGTTAATCCGGGCTTTGCAGGTCAGAAATTCATTCCGGAGGTATTGTCTAAAGTGGAGTATCTCCACAGTCATTTTAAGGGTGATATTGCGATCGATGGCGGGATCAATGATCAAACGGCGCCAGCTGCGGTTCAAGCCGGTGCGCATGTTTTGATCACGGCCAGTTATTTGTACGGGGCTAAAGACATGGCAAAAGCGATTAATTTATTGCAAAGCCTTACATAAGATGTTATATTTATATTAAGCTATGCCAAGTAAACGATCTCCTCAACATAGAGGGCAAGGTGCGCTAGAGTATTTATTGCTATGCGGCATAGTAAGTTTTGTTGCTCTTTTGTCGTTTGCGCCCAGCGGTCTCCTCAGTAAAGTTTCATCAACTTCCAAAGATTATTATAATACAGTAGCCTCTGTGATCCAGGGAAAGAATCCAAAGCCAATCGATGGCGCTTGGTGTAATCCCATAACATATCCGGACGGTCGCACCTATCGTACGTGTGAATGTCCTGCGCCTGCGTTTGGCGGAGCGGTGTGTGCGGGTTCCTCTTCGACGCCTCCAACGGGTGGTGGTGGTGGTGGTGGTGGTGGTGGTGGTGGTCCTAT
>JANNCL010000170.1:0-14795 GCA_031386565.1 Candidatus Omnitrophota bacterium | reverse complement strand
CTCAAATCTGGCGAATCTTACAATCCATCGCGGGTCTTTATGCCAGTTTAAGAAAGATCAGTACTGCTCTTTGACAACTTTTTTTACTTCGTTTTTAATACTTGACTCTTTATAGGATGTCTTATTGATGTTATGTTTCTTAACTTCTTTTTAAAATTATAATCGATGCTAGTGTTAGTACAACAATTGAAGATAACCTACATATCATGTATACAAATATACACAATATATATAGCAGCATTAATTGATTTAAACGGTTAGGGAATTAATACAAGGGGCCTATTATTTTAAAAATACTTGTGCGGGTAAGCTCTTCCGGAGTCTTATTCTAGATAAACTTCGAACACTCTCGCTTTTTGTTCAACCTTACTTTGCGATAAGGTATTTCTTCAAAAAAGCATGTCCGGATCCTTTTTCAGATCGTACCCTTTTCAGGGGGATACGCCGCAGCATAAAACTTCATTCTTAAAAAAACACGCAGCTTCAGAGTTATCCATGAAGCTGCGTGTTAAATAAATCAATAGTAAATTTTAGTACAATAACCGTTAATCGCCATATACGGTGGTCGTATATTCACCCATAATACCAAGGATATTGCTGGATTTATAATCGACATATTTAATGGTATGAATCTCACCATTTTCAGCTGCCGCCTTGATACTGGCATCACCAACAGCTACTAAACCAAAAAAAGAATTACTTTTAGCAACACCGACTTTAGTATAAGCCATCGTTCCATCACCTACGCCACCAGGGAAAGAAACATCCGTATAAAGAGCACCCGCCGGTACGGCCGTTGCACACCCAGATGCCCCGATACTTAACAACAAGACAACTCCCAATATGAATCCTAGCTTTTTCATAATTTTTTCTCCAATAACTATATTAAATAGCAACTTTTACGGATTCAGATATTATCACAGGGCATCAATAATTGCAAAGTTAAAAAGATTAACCGATCAGGTTTCGTAGGCAGTATGCGTACAATCTAGAAAATACAGGGGACAGCGCTATATTATCTTAAAAACACTAATGCGCAAAAGTTCTTCCGGAGCCTGATTTTAGATAAACTTCGAACGCTTTTGCTTTTTGTTCAACCTTGCTTTGCAATAAAGTGTTTCTTCAAAAAAGCGTGTCCCGATCCTTCTTTCAAATATCGTTCAAATGAATGAGCTAATTCTTTATTCGAGAAGGCGGTATAGGTTTCTAGTTTCCATGGTTTAAATTTGTTCGTGAAAATAGATTTTCCGGAATTGTGCTCTTCAAGGCGCTGGTCAATAGTTTCGGTAATGCCTACGTAATGTTGGGATGAGTCTTTAAGGCTTTTTAATATATAGACGTAGTACATAAGGCCATTTTTAAAATCCGTACGGGTTCTACTACGCCCCAAGGCTACGCTCGGCTTTTGCCTCGCTTGCGTTGGGCTTCGAAGAACATTCTACTTCGCTGGCGTAATTCTACGAAGCTCCCAAACAAGCGAAGCGTAGTTTTGGAGCGAAGTAGAATGGAGGTGCCGGGGATCGAACCCGGGTCCTTGAGTTTCAAAGGAGAGATATCTACATGCGTAGTCTGTCTACTTACAGCTCGTCTTAACGCATCCGGCAGACAGGACGCTGTTAAAACTAGCCATCTAAGATCTTGCCCACCCAGCGACGGCGCGTGGGTCAGCCAGCCTGCTTTTGGCTGTTTATCTTGGTAGCAGGCGTTCCAAGTAAACAGGCTAAGCTACTTGAGCTTAGACAGTAGCCAAAGTGTCGGCATCTTGTAAGATGCGTTCAGCTTCAGCCACGACGTTGTAGTTGTCGTTTGCGTATAACGTGTGCTTGGATTGTTATCGGGGCCGACCAAGCATCCCCGGCATGCCATCTAACCTCGAGCTAAACAAGTCGAGACCAATCACCCCCCATATAGAAAAGAACGATACACTCACGATGCAGTATAATGGAAAATTAAAAAATAGGCAAACTATGTAATGCGGTCTAGTATTTCCCAAACAAGCGGAGTTCAGATGCATGTATAATCACATCAATGCGGGGCTCAAAACCATCCGCCTGCATTAACTGCGACATATCCAGCCTCGATCGTGAATCCGCCCGTATATTCCAGCCTGAGTCTGTCCCAATATCGCCCCTTATCACCATATCCATATTCTCTTTATTCATATCAATACCGCCAGGCGCCCTCTTGACTACCATCTCTTTGGTCGAAACCCAAGCGCTAATCCTGGCGACAATCTGGTCTGCTGTATCCCTTTCAAAGCTTACTGTTGCATGTTGTGCTAGTTGCACCAACGCTCTCTTTAATAAAATCGGGTCATTTACATAATACCCGTTATCATCAAAATTTCTCAAATTCCTCAACATTCTTAAAACACTATCATCTCTATTGCTTAAAATATGAGAGATCTTATATTCTGGAAGGTTTTGATCTAATACTGCTGCGAATTTCATTAATAGATCTTTGGCATATGCAGCATCTCCTTGTTCTACTCTTAAATGATATCCATGGGGATTCCAAACTGATCTAAACATTGTTAAATTTTCAAATATTTGCCTGGCGTTCATCTGCGATATATCAACACCTGAATGGATCGCAAGCGTGGCCAATGCTTCATAATAACCAATCGGATAATCTAAACTACTCTTTGCCCGCAAAGCATTTATGACCATGCGGTCTCTGTTAGAAGTAACTTTTATCGGATCTAACATCCCTAACAAAAGATCACCCATTGTCTTCGCGCTATTCTTGGCAGGCAGCTCATCAAGATCTTCAATATTATGTAAAGCTTTCGAATCTTTTGCCTGCTCTGCCATGAGTGTTTTTTCTGCTGGTGCTGCAACGCTTGCGGGGTCTGATGTAGAATTAATCCTGTTTGGTTCAGGAAAAACTTGATCGAATGACGTCATAAATGCCTTTAACTGCTGTGTAGTGAAAACATGCCTTAGTTTAAACTCCCTGTTATCTTCATAAAAACTTTTGATTTCATGCGCTTTATTGTCAGATAATCTTAAACCATGCGCAATCATATAATTTACCATCCTTACATATTCACTATGCTGCAGTCGATCCAGATAAACTTGATAGGCCAGGATTTCTTCCGTGGGTATATCCCATCCAGAATCTTTAAACTTGCTAGGTACATTTAATTTATCATTCACCGTTGTTACAAAGATTTTGTCCGTTACTTTCCTATACCCCCTCTGAATACTCAGCACTACAAGCAATTGTAAGCTTTTCATCATTTGCCGGTACAATTTATATCTTGGTTGTGAAACAACGGTTGCAACACTGGCCGCATCAAGATGAGACAACATGGCTTCATCGATGTTATGCGCTTGGATTTCAAATCCTTTCATTGCTAGATCATTCTGAAACCCTCCAGAAAAATATTTTCGCGGCGTGATCATACCATTCTCCCCTGCTTCTTTAACGTAATTAAAAACCCCTTTTTTAAAGGCCGTCAAATATTGCCTGTATATAAATTCCGGATCTTCCAAAGAAGCATCGTGGGACAAGCTTAGATCAACCCCTTTTATTTTTGACATATTTGCATATACTTTCCCTAGAATGGATTCTTTTAATGTTTTCTTATACCACGTCGCCAAGATCATGGCGGAGTAAACTTGTCGCAATTGTGCAAAGTTCTTGCCTTCATTGACCTCTTGTGTCAGTTTCGGAATAATGATCTCTCGGATGATCCGAGATTGAGCATTAATTTGCACTTGGTCTGCAGCCATATTCTTATGTTGTGCTGCACCTGCCTGCCTGATGCCATGATAATCTTGTTCGGTTAAAACTTTAAGACGTGAATATGCCACGTAGGCTATCTTTAGCTTAATATCTTCATAGATAACCGCCTTATCCGGAACTATCCAGACTTTATTGAATGTGCTGACAGGAACATTCTTGTCCTTTGCAATGGCGTAAACTCTTTTCCAGAACTGTCTCCCGACATCACCTTCTGGATAAACTAAACTGGCGGTGATCTGTTTGAGCAAATAATCTTGGGCAAGTAAATCACGCCCCATTTCTGTTTGGCCAAAATGATCTGGCACGATGCGGTCTTTTTCGTAAGGACTCAGGTTCACCCATTGATCTTTATCCGGCACAGTTAACGCTGCTAAGAAATACTTAACTAACTTGGTGTATTCCTGTTTTTTTTGACTACCCGTTAAACGAACATCACCTTGGTCAATAAGAAAGTCAAATTGTAAGCCATTCTCCGGGTGAATAACAATGCCTTTTAGGTGAGCAAGGTTAAAAGCAGGACTTAACCCAACCATAGTTCCTGGCTTAGGCATCCATGGGATATTGATTCCGCCAGCCGCTAGACAAGAATTATCCCAAAAGGAAGTTAGCAACAAGACTGATAAAATAATATGCATTAAACAGCGCATACTAACAGTGTGCCTTAATTATTTTGAGTTTTCAAGGTGACTTTAGAAGAATTGAGAAAGCGCTTTCTGAGAAATGCGTTCACAAAACATATTTACTAGCACTGCACTTGTTATCAACCTATTCATATAAATATAAAATATTTTGATTATTTCAAAGCCCGACTATATAATTGCACTTTCAACTATAACATTGGATCAACTTAGCGTTAAAGGACGGCATATGTCAGAACAACCCATCATCAAAGAAAAATGGATGCAAGGCATTGCGATCACGACAACAGTGCTGGCAGTTGTTGCGGCGATCGCGGGATCAAGGTCGGCATTCTTCATCGCCAAAGCACAGTTATTAACGGCGATGGAAGGCAGTCAATGGTCGTATTATCAAGCCAAGAGCATTAAACAAAATTTGGCGGAAATGCAGGCAAAGGTCTTTGAGATCAATATGCTAGGCACCGCTACTCCCGAACAAAAAGACATCCTTAAGAAGAACTTGAATGAGAATATCGCCAATATCGCCCGTTACGACCAGGAAAAAGCGGAGATCAAGAAACAAGCGGAAGCCACCAATAAAGAAAATTCCATAGTGGTCCGCCGCGGCAGCCAATTCTCACTCGCTGTTGTCTTCTCCCAGATCGGTATCATGCTTTCGTCGGTAGGCGCACTCTTGAAAAGGAAAGAAATGTGGATCGTCGGCCTGCTCATCGGCTCCATTTCGCTGATATTCTTGGCCAATGGATTTCTGCTATTCCTTTAGGAAAAACCCGGAATAGATTAGATTGCTTAATAGAAAAATCAATGTGTCCCGATCTTTTACCTGACCAAGAACTTAAACTTCGGATCACGGGCATTGTAATAATCAGGATAAAGAACCTCGATGAGGTTGTACTGGCGGGTTTTGGGCTCATCGACACGTTTTAATTCGGAATAAATGTAATTCCCGGGATACTTGGGGGCCACGTAAAATGAGAATCCTGGCTCATGCTTATGCTCTGCGACGAACATCTCCAACGTGTTCACTAAAACAATGATCTCATTGTTATCCTGCACCTGTTGATCATTAACAACATAGAGCCGTTGGGCATTGCAGATGATCAACCCGGCTATTGCCAGATAAAAAAAGCCTTTGCTAAACCGCCCCAGCTCTGCCCAGGGGATCAGTGCATACACGGCGACAATAATAAAAACCCAAAAAATATACATATAATAGGTATTGATACGGACAACTTCCCCAATGGACCACTGACTTCCCCGGCCGATGGCAATGATAAAAGCAAAAACCATCGAAAAGGTAAAACAAACAGCGGCAATGATCACCGCACTTTGTACAGAGCGAGATCGTCTTTTAAAGAATAAAAAGAATAACAATAAACCTAGGGCGATAACAGCCAGAACGGAAGCAGGATTTGTCAAATGCGGCCATTTTAGCAAATGCTTTTCTTCCGGAGCGATCATGTTGCGGGCGGTAAAAAGCCATTGTAGCTCAAATGGAAAAAGACCGGCATAGATCCAAGCCCCCATGGCATAAAAACCATTGGTGATGATCTGCCAGAACTGATGATGATTGTACATGGTCGTATTGAACGGATGTGCCCAGGCATTCAGTAAACTGGCCAGCACATACGCTGCCGGTACTAACAGCAGACTGCGGTAAAATAAAAAATGCTCCCGTTTATAAATAAAAATGATGCCTCCCAAGATCAGCGCCACCACATTCCCCATTTCATGCGTCAGGCTGGCGATGAATAAATAAAGGAATATCAGCAAACAATCTTTAGCGGACGGGACCTTCCCGTTGAGCACTTCCAAGAAGCGGCGTAACGCGGATAATGACGCGGCAACGAAGATCATATACCCGTTGATATGCTGCCAGGTCACCATTTCCATATTGACGAAAAGCAATGCAAAAAAGGCGGTGAATATAAGCGCGGCAAAACCACGGTATAAACTAAGCAAAAGCTTTAACAAAAGCCATACAACTACCAGGTGAAAGATAATGCCCACCGCTTGCCAGCACATGAAGCGGTTGCCAAAAAAATATTTCTCCAGACCTAAGAGGACATAATCAACGGGACGGAAGAGGATCTCGTCGCCGGGATTAAAAAAACGATGGCGGTTTAAGTCCATGCAACCGACCGTCAGGTCCCACAAGGAATGTTTATGCCCCACTTCGGCCAGATACATGATCTGGTCCGCACGGGCCACATGCATCAAGGAAGACGCATAAACGAACCCGACCAAACAGGCGATGACGGCAAAAGATATCCATTGCCAGGCCTGCGCATCATTCTTCGCAAAGAATTTATCCATTATCTTGTTGTTTTTATCCTGCGGTCGATCTCACGTTTGATATCGCGGTTCTTGATATCATCCCGTTTATCATATTGTTTCTTACCCGATGCCAAAGCGATCTCGACTTTCGCAAAACCTCTGGCATTAAAATAGATCTTCGTCGGCACGATCGTTAACCCTTGGCGGGCCATTAATCCCCGCAAACGTTCCATTTCTTTCTTATGAAGCAATAATTTACGCGGGCGTGCCGGCTCAACATTATTATAACTGGCTTGTTCATAGGGACTGATGTGCATATTATAAAGCATCAGCTCCTCTTTATCGACGAAAGCAAAGCTATCGGTAAAACTAACCTGAGCAGCACGGACCGATTTGACCTCCGGCCCGATCAAGACCAGACCGCATTCGAACTTTTCCAACAAACTGTAATTATGATATGCTTTTTTATTCGTCGCGATAACTTTCATGAGTGCACCCAATTCCCATACAAACCTAAGAATACCGGCAATGTCACCACGCAGACCAAATGGGTGACAAAAACCGCTGTATTGATAAAATCCTGATTGTTCGTGCCATTGTGACGGCCAATGATCGACAAGGTGATCGCTGTGGGCATACATGCCTGCACCATGACCACGAAACTGAATACCGGGTCCAATCTTAACACGATGAGCGCCCCTAACGCAATGGCGGGGATCACCATTGTTTTTAAGAGCACCGCACCCACCATTCCTTTGGCATGCAATTTGGTCAATTTGGTCAGCGCTAAATTGCCGCCAATGATGAGCATGGATAAGGCCATGGCGGAATCGCCGATGATCTTGATCGGCTTGAACCATAGATCATCAATGCGTAAAGGTCCAAAGATCAGAATGATCGATACGGCCGCCGCCATGCTGAGCAATGGCGGATTGATCATATGACGCAGATCGATCTTAGGTTTTTGGGCGCGGGTCATCAGCCACAAGCCTACAGACCATAAACACATGTCAAAACCAATGATCGAAAGAATGATCGCTGTATATATTTTTCCGGCCAAAATACCCAGCGGCAGGGTCATGGATAATAGTAAAGGGATGTATCCGGCATTGTGCAGGGAGCTTGCCACCAAAACCTCATCACGGATCTTACGGCGCATCACAAAGAAACCTAAACTAGCCAGGGATAAACCTAAAAAGGTTAAAACGATATTGATAAGAGGATAACTCCACCAGTTGGGCGTCAAAACAGGGTCAAAATTGTGTAAGATCTGGTTAAATATGAACATCGGAAAAGCAATATTAACACTGATAAAGGACAACATTTTAAGGCCTGCATCGTTGACAATGCCCCTTTTAACCAGCCAAAAACCCACCGCCCCCATGGCAAAGATCTGGGCAATGGCCATCACCGCGCTCGAAAAAGAAAGACTTAACATAAGGACGCATTATATCAGCTTGCTGTTATTGTTGACAGATAAATTTAGTGCAGTTATACTGATTGACTTGTGTGTGTTGCAGATTTCCATAGTGTTTTTTCTAAGAAGAATATGCCGGGGTGGCGGAATTGGTATACGCGTACGTCTCAGAAGCGTATGGTGAAAACCTTGAGAGTTCAAATCTCTCCTCCGGCACCAATATATTTTATATAACCTCTTAATATTCTATAGGGAATGGAGTTGTTATGTCTGATGAATCAAACGTTAAAAAACCTGCGGTCATTGATGATATTGAATTAAAAGAATGGCTTGCATCGCTCGATTATGTATTAACCAGCGGCACACCGGAAAAAGTACAGTACCTGCTGCAACAATTACAGATCCGAGCCCAAGAATCAGGCGTCACCCTTCCGTTTACCTATAACACCCCTTACATCAACACCATCTCCCGTGAAAAACAGCCGTCTTACCCTGGAAATCGCGAGATTGAGCGCCGTATTAAGTCCATCATCCGCTGGAACGCTATGGCCATGGTGGTCAAAGCAAACAAGCTCACAGATGGCGTTGGAGGACATATCTCCACTTTCGCCTCTTCTGCTACCCTTTATGAGGTTGGTTTCAACCACTTCTTCCGTGCCCGCACAGAAAACAGTAGCGGTGATTTAGTTTATTTTCAGGGACACGCATCACCCGGCATCTATTCCCGCGCTTTTTTAGAAGGCCGTTTGAATGAAACAAACATGATCAACTTCCGCCGTGAATTAAACCCCGGCGGGGGCTTATCTTCCTATCCTCATCCCTGGCTAATGCCCAGTTTTTGGCAATTCCCAACCGTTTCTATGGGTTTGGCGCCGATCATGGGTATTTATCAAGCCCGGTTTAACCGTTATCTGGAAGATCGTGGGCTTAAAGCCAAAGATAATAATAAAGTTTGGGTATATATGGGAGACGGTGAGTGTGATGAACCGGAATCTCTAGGCGCCTTGACCATGGCTTCCCGTGAAAAACTTGATAATTTGACCTTTGTCATTAACTGCAACTTACAGCGTTTAGACGGTCCGGTGCGAGGCAACGGCAAGATCATTCAGGAATTGGAAGCTTTATTCCGCGGCGCCGGCTGGAACGTTATTAAAGTTGTCTGGGGCCATGGTTGGGATGATCTGCTCGCCAATGATACCGAAGGCTTGCTGGCGCGCCGCATGGGTGAAGTGGTGGATGGGGAATTCCAAAAATATTCCGTCTCCTCCGGCGCTTATGTCCGTGAAAAATTCTTTGGCGTTGATCCGCGCTTGCTGCAAATGGTCGAACATTTATCCGATGATGAGATCCAAAAACTCAACCGCGGCGGTCATGACCCGGAAAAAGTTTATGCGGCCTACAAGGCAGCCTCTGAATACAAAGGCGCCCCTTCGGTCGTTTTAGCCCACACCATCAAAGGTTACGGCTTAGGCGAAAGCGGTGAAGGCAAGAACATCTCACATCAACAGAAAAAATTAAACGATCAGGAACTAAAAGAATTCCGCACCCGGTTTAATATTCCTTTATCTGATACAGACGTGGCCAAAATGCCATTTTATCGTCCCGCGGATGATTCGCCGGAAATGAAATACCTGCATGAACGCCGCAAAGCTTTAGACGGTTATTTACCGACACGCCGCACCGATGTGGTTAAATTACAAACACCGGCGGAAGAATTATTCGAAGAATTCTACAAAGGCACCGAAGCCAGGGAAGTTTCCACCACTATGGCCTATGTGCGTGTCTTAGCCAAATTACTGCGTGACCCCGAGATCGGCAAGTTCATTGTCCCTATCATCCCAGATGAAGCGCGCACCTTTGGAATGGAAGGCTTGTTCCGCCAGATCGGTATTTATTCACACGTGGGGCAATTATATGAACCCGTTGATTCTGACAGCCTGATGTATTACAAAGAAGCCAAAGACGGGCAGATCCTGGAAGAAGGCATTAATGAAGCCGGCGCTATTTCTTCATTCATCGCCGCTGGTACTGCCTACGCATCTCACAACATCAACATGGTGCCTTTTTACACCTATTACTCCATGTTCGGACCACAACGCGTGGGCGATCTCGTTTGGGCCGCGGGTGACTTACGCTGCAAAGGGTTCTTAGTCGGCGCAACCTCTGGCCGCACCACCCTGAACGGCGAAGGGTTGCAGCATCAGGACGGGCATACCCATTTACTCACCTCCACCGTTCCTAATCTTGTTTCGTATGACCCGGCTTTCGCCTATGAAATCGCGGTCATTATCCGGGACGGTATTTACCGGATGTATGAAAAACAAGAAAGCATCTTTTACTACTTGAGCGTCGGCAACGAGAACTACCCCATGCCCGCGATGCCGGCTGGGACTAAGGAAGGCATTCTCAAAGGCATGTACCGCTTTAGTAAATCATCGAATACCTCGGCGTTAAAGGCGCATTTATTCGGCTCCGGAGCGATCATGAACCAGGTCTTGGAAGCTCAAAAGATCCTGGAAACGAAATACAATGTATCGACCGATGTCTGGTCCGTCACCAGCTACAATGAAATACGCCGTGACGCATTAAATGCACAACGGTCTAATTTATTAAACGCAAAAGAAACCCAAACACCGTACATTGCGCAAATACTCAAAGATGAGAACGGCGTTTTCGTGGCCGCTTCCGATTATATGAAAACATTGCCGGATTCTATCCGCCAATGGGTACCCGGACGCTTCACCGTGCTTGGCACCGACGGGTTCGGACGTTCTGAAAGCCGCGAAGCACTGCGTGATTTCTTTGAAGTGGATGCTAAACATATCGTTTGGGCCACCTTGGTTTCTTTGACCCAGGAAAAGAAATTGTCCTCGAACGTGCTTGAGAGCGCCCAGAAAGAACTAAAGATCAACGCTAATAAATTAAACCCGATGATATCCTAAGGAATCGTTATGGAACTGAAATTACCTAATTTAGGTGAGAATATCACGCAAGGCACCGTAACCAAGGTCTTAGTCGCAGCAGGCGAGAGCATTAAAAAGGGGCAGAATATCCTTGAGCTGGAAACGGATAAAGCAGTCCTGGAAGTTCCTTCACCTCAAGAAGGCGTTATCGGGAAAGTGCTTATCAAAGCAGGGGACATCGTAAAAGTCGGTGCTCCCGTGTTCGAATTATCGGGCGGCAATGCCAGCCCATCGGCAACACCGGTCGCAGCCCCAAAAGCAGAAGCCGCGAAGTCCGCGCCAGCTCCAGTAGTCGCAGCACAGAGCGCAGCTGCCCCTGTAGCCGCATTGGTTGCAACACCCTCAGCACCGGTACGTGCCAATGTTCCGGCAGCACCCTCAGTACGCTTATTTGCCCGCGAGATCGGCATTGATATCGGTGTTGTTCCAGGCACCGGTGCCGGTGGCCGTATCAGTATTAATGATGTCAAGGCGTATGCTAAATCATTGAATACCTCACGTGCCGCAAGCAGCGGGATCGCGCCCGTGCCATTACCTGATTTCACCAAATGGGGACAAGTACGCCGTGAGCCCATGAATAATGTGCGCCGCAAGACCGCGGAACATTTATCACACGCATGGAACAGCATCCCCCATGTCACCCAATTCGAGAAAACAGATATTACAGAACTCGAGAAATTACGCAAACGCTTCACCAGCGATAAACGCAAATTATCTATCACTCCGTTTATCCTCAAAGTCGTGGCCGCGGCGCTCAAACAATTCCCACAATTTAACAGCGCGGTCGATATGACGACCAATGAAATCGTTTATAAAAGTTATATAAATATTGGTGTAGCCGTTGACACCGACCGAGGACTGATCGTGCCTGTATTAAAGAACGTGGATCAAAAAAGCATCATGCAGATCTCTGATGAATTGACCCAGATCGCTTCCCGTGCCAGGGATCGCAAGACCACCATGGAGGAAATGACCGGCGGTTGTTTTACCATCTCCAACTTAGGCGGTATCGGCGGCACCTTCTTTACCCCGATCGTCAATTCTCCGGAAGTGGCTATTTTAGGCGTATCCCGCGGGGTCATGGAACCGTTGTACATGGAAAATCAATTTGTGCCGCGCTTGATGCTGCCTTTGTCTTTGTCTTATGACCACCGCATTATCGATGGTGCCAATGGCGCACGCTTTATCCGCTGGGTGGCCGAAGCCATTTCACAGCCCTTTTTAATGGATCTGGAAAAATAAGGAAAACCCTATGTCTTCTGTTCAATTAGTCGTGATCGGTGCCGGCCCCGGCGGTTATGCCGCGGCCTTCTTAGCAGCGGACCTTGGGATGGAAGTAGCGATCGTCGAAAAAGAAAACAATCCCGGCGGTGTGTGCTTATACCGCGGCTGTATCCCTTCTAAAGCCTTGTTGCATGTAGCCAAGATCATGTCGGAAGCCAAGCATGCTGCCCACTTCGGGATCGAATACGCTGCACCGAAAATCGATATCAATAAACTGCGTGAATGGAAACAAAGTGTTGTCAGCAAATTGACCGGCGGCTTGGGCCAATTGGCCAAGGCGCGTAAGATCCGGTATATTCAAGGTGAGGCAAGCTTTATCAATTCAACCACCCTGTCGATCAAAAAAACAGACGGCACCACCGAAGAATTAACCTTTGGTAAAGCTATTTTAGCGACCGGCTCACGCCCGTCGTCTATTCCTACATTGCCGCAATCAAAACACATTTGGAACTCGACCGCCGCATTGGATATGGAGATCATCCCGGAAACAATGCTCGTCATTGGCGGCGGATATATCGGCATGGAACTAGGTACCGCCTATCATGAACTGGGCACCAAGATATCGATCGTAGAGATGTTAGATGGACTTCTGCCGGGTGCTGACCGAGACTTAGCTGCTGTCCTTAATAAACGCGCGCAGGGCATGTTCCACAAGATCATGTTAGAGACTAAGGTCGTCAAGACCGTTGAAACAGCCAATGGTATTTTAGTCACATTTGCCGGTAAAGACGGCAAAGAATTCAGCGAAGAATACAATAAAGTACTGGTATCGATCGGCCGTCGTCCTAATTCTGAGAATATAGGCATAGAAAATACTAAAGTAAAAGTCACGTCGCGCGGTTTCGTAGAAGTTGACGCTCAGCGCCGCACCGCGGATGAAAACATCTATGCCATCGGCGACATTGCCGGAGATCCGATGTTAGCCCACAAAGCCTCCCATGAAGGCCGGGTGGCCGTGGAATCGATCGCCGGCAAGCGCGTTGCCTGGGAACCCCAAGCGATCCCCGCCGTTGTCTTTACCGACCCGGAGATCGCCTGGTGCGGTATCACTGAAGCCGAAGCCGTCAAAGCCGGCAAGACCGTGCAAGTTGTAAAGTTCCCTTGGGGTGCATCCGGACGGGCCTTAACCTTAGACCGTCAAGACGGCCTGACCAAAATGATCATTGATCCGGAAACACAGCGCATTTTAGGCGTTGGTATTGTCGGTGTTGGTGCCGGTGAGATGATCTCAGAGGGTGTGCTCGCGATCGAAATGGGCTGTGTGGCCAATGACCTGAAACTTTCCATCCACCCTCATCCGACGCTATCAGAAACAATGATGGAAACAGCGGAGAGCTTCTTCGGCCATTCGACCCATATTTACAAGCCTAAGAAGTAATACCTAAAAATATTTTTAGATCACGAACCCCTGCTGCTCCCATCGGCAGGGGTTTTATATTGATAATGACAGGCATAAAACCAGCAACGTCTTTCCATTGCTGTAGTTGTGCCGGCGTAACATTAAACTTCATTTGCACCCCGGAATCATTAACCTGCAAAGGCACTTTATCGGCACTTAGATCAATACCGCCGGTTTTGGACAAAGATCGTTGCCTTGTTTTCTTGTCTCCTATAACAACGATCATAGCATTATTAATATTTGATTTCTCTGCCAGAGGATCTTGATGCCGGTAAGCGGTGAGTGCCTCTTCACCCAACATTTCCTGGGCAAAGCCCTGCACACCACCTTTACCAATAAAATGATCTGATCCTGCAAAAACAATAACAGGTACATTCTTCATCATTGGCTCAATAACCCTCATCGCCTTGATTGTCTCCACCCATCCCTTATTTCGCTCGATCTGAGTTGCCATATAACGAGAGATCAATTGTTCACCTTTGTCCATGAATGCTCTATATTGTGGATCATCAAGAATATCTTTTTTACCTTTTTTAACTAATAATTTCCTCATCGATTCCCTTCGTGCCGCAAGCACTGTGGGTATTTGCTCAAATGGCACTTTGAAAATATTATCATTCAATAAATGCCTTTCTTGATCCGTGATTATCCCAACCCCAATACGCTCCATCAGTTCATTCCATGCCTGTTTTAATTCATCCTCAATCACAGCTAATCTTTGATAAACCTCATTACTTTCAATCTGCAAATAATGCATTTTCTTTCCTTCAGGATACTGTTCATAAAAATAAACATTCGGTGGAACAAGCATCTTTAAAAGGTCCCGGTATATCTCGTCACTTTCAGGTCTGTTCTTAAACAGCACGCTCGTTGTAATACGGAGACTTACAATTAACGGACGCCAGACTTCAACATCCACATCGGAAGCGAGCACTCCTCTTAGCATCTCAACCCTCGGGTTTGTTCCTTCAAAAGCTAAGACTTTTTCTCCAGGATTTGCTCTTAAATAATCACGCAAGGCATCGTATGCTTCCTGAAAAGCATTTAAGTCAGATTTATTCGTTCCT